>JBIKTA010000055.1:0-9168 GCA_044348315.1 Burkholderiaceae bacterium
CGCGTCGCTGATCGGCCCGGCGCCCTCGCTGCTGCCGCTCTATGCGGGGCTCGATCCGCTGTTCCTCGAGCCGGATGCGCTGGATGCCCAGCGGGTTTTTGAGGACGCGGAGAGCGCCAGCGGAACGCTCGAGACGGTAGAGGGTTCGGGTGCAGGCCAAAGCGGGAGTCTTGATGCTGCGTTGGGGAGCGCAGTGTCGGATGCGGGTGCGCTGGGTTTTGCGGGGACGGATGCACCGGTTTCGACTTGGGCGATTGTTTCGGATTCGCAATCCTGGTCAGATGCTGACCATTCGCTGTTCTCGACCCATGGGGTCGGTTTGCTTGAGGCAGGTCGGCCGGGCTTGTTCGATCTGGCAGTTCTGAGCGCGCAAGGCGCGGCGCGAGGCGATCTAATGGTCGCCCCGGGGCAGACCTTGGGCGGCAGCGGGTTGTTCGATGGGTCCTTGTTGAACAATGGTGTGCTCAGTCCGGGCTACTCCCCCGGGTACCAGCTGATCACAGGCGACTCCACCTTCGCCAGTGCCTCTACCGTGACGATCGAGCTCGGTGGTACGACGGCCGCTTCCGCGCCCACCGGCGCCAACAACCAATATGACCGGATTGAGGTGTCGGGCAAGGCCACCCTCGGTGGCAAGCTTGACTTGCAGCTGTGGAACGGCTTTACGCCGCAGGTAGGAGACCGTTTCGAGATCCTGCGCTACGGCAGCGTCGAAGGCCAGTTTGAGTCGGCTTCGGGCTTGTTTGGCCTGCATCAGGATATTTGGTTCGACATCGAACAAACCGGCGGCTCGTCGACCGCCGGCGCGATCACCCTGGTCGCCAAGGAGTTGGTGACTGGCCAGGCAGACCTCCCGTTTGGCGGTTTGGGCGATGCCATGGCGGTCCTGGTCGACTCTCTCGATCCAGCTCTGACCAATCTCATCGGTACCGCACTCAACGTCGATTACTTCGGCGTCTCGGGTGCGATCGATGTCGACCTCGACCTGGGCGGTTTGGCTGTTCAGGGCACCTTCGGGGTGGCGATTCCAGGAGATTTCAGCTCGGTCACCCTTACGGCGCAGGACTTGGCGCTCGATCTCCTCGGTCAGAGCCTCACTGGCGACTACTCGATCAAGTTCCCGACGACCGGCAGTGCGCCGGTCGAGTTCACCGTTGCGGATGCATCGCTCTCCCTCGGCACCGCCTCGATGAAGCTCGCGCTCACCGGTATTTCCGGTGGTGCGATCCTGACCGATGACGGCATTGCGGGTCTTTTCCGTGCGTCCGGCATCGGTCTAGTCGGGAGCAACGGTGCCGCCCTGCCGGGATTGTCCTTCGGTGATATCAAAACCATCCAGGTCGGCTTCAACACCACCGGCAAAGCGCTGAGCGGTGCGCTCGGTTCGCTCACCTTCGACTACTCGGACGAGACCTATCACGATTTCATCGCGGTCAATGCCGATGTCGATCTGACCCTGACGGCGGGCTCGGTCAGCTACACGCTAGATGGCCGTTTCGGGCTTGCCTACCAGCCCATGGTCTTGTTGCCGGATTTTCCCGCCCAGCCGGCGTTCGTCGTGACGCTGCAGGACGGCAGCACGGCGCTCTCCGTGGGCTCCGGCGGCTCAGGCGTCAAGGTGTCGCTCGGCGAGCTCGAGGGGTCCCTGATCCTCGCAACGCTCAACGGCAACTTTGGCGCAGCCGGTTCGCTACGGGTCGGTGAGGTTGCGATCTCCAAACCCGACGGCAGCGAGCTGATCCCCGGGCTGTCGATTTTGCCGATCGATTTGCCCTTCAGCTTTAACCTGTTCGATGCCAGCACGCGCAGCCAGATGAGCTCGAGCGGGCTCAGCTTCGATTTCTCGCTGCCGAGCTTCCCTCATTTCGATTTCAGCCTGCCCACGGCGCCCGGCTTCAGCCTGCCCAACCTTTCGCTGAAGCTGCCCAACCTTGATCTGGCGAGCCTGTCTTTCCCAGATCTGTTTGCGGCGCTGCCCAGCCTTGGCATCAGCCTGCCGAACTTTGCGGGCGGTTCGTCGCCCTGGAATATCGCACTGCCCGACATCAGCCTGCCCTCGCTCTCGCTGGGTGGCGCAAGCAGCGTCGGCAGCCTTGGGCTCGATTGGGCCAGCCTCTCGCTGCCGCAGTTGATCTTCAGCCTGCCTCGGCTCAATCTGCCTGGATTTGCCACCGATTTTTCCAAGCTGCTCACGGCTATCAATTTCGACGGTTTGGGTTGGCCCGAGTTGACCCTCGGTAGCCTCACACTGAAGCCTTCGGCTGACGTGACGGTCCCCGATTGGCCCAATCTCACGCTCTCGCAGCTGCTGATCAAGCTCAAGGCGCTCGATCTCCCGGCGCTCAGCATCAGCCTTCCCAATGCCCCCGACCTGTCAGCGAGCTGGCCGATGGCCTCGACGGGTGGCTCGGTAGGCGACCTGACGCTTTCGCAGTTGGCGCTGGCGTTTCCCGATGTCGAGTTGAATTGGGCGGGTCTCACGCTTCCCGAGTTGCTGTTCAGCCTGCCGAGGCTCAATGTTCCAGGCGTCGCATTTGATTTCGACTTCAGCCAGCTGTTGCCAGCGTGGCCTCAGGTGTCCTTGTCTGGTTTGAAGGGTTGGTTTGCCGGAGCCGGCAGCGGCTCGAGCGCGCCCGCCTCGATCAAGGGGCTGGACTGGGGCGCGCTGTCGCTGCCCGAGCTCGCGATCGCACTGCCGAAACTCAATCTTCCCGGGTTCGATCTCGGGTTGCTAGGTCTGGGCGGACTGCCGGATCTGAGTGCGCTCCTGAGCTCGGTGGATCTGGACAAGCTCCGTGGACTGCCGGTGATCGGCTCCGTCCTCGACGATCTGCCCTTCAACCTCGATTTCCGGGGCGATGGCTTCTCGATCTTTGGCCAGCTCGATATCCGCTACCAGGATGCGTTCACCCTTTCGGGTGCGTTCGGCTTTGATCGCAACACGACCGAATCGACCATCACGATGCTGGCGCAGGATGCGTCGGCGCGGCTGATGGTCGGGGGCTATGGCTTGGGCGCCGAGGGGGCCAATGCGGCGCTCGTACTGACGCCAGCCGGTTTCGCGCTCGAGGCGCGGGGCGAGTTGTATGCGGCGCTGGGCGAATTTGTTTCGCTGTCTGCCGATCAGGTGGCGGTGCGGATCAACACGACTGCGACCGATTGGTCGAACCGAACGCTCGCGATCGGCACGGTGTCGCAGACCTTCGGCAGCTTGCCTTCGGGCACACGGGCGGTGGCGATTACCGGTGGTGAGCTGGTGATCAGCGAGTTTGTGCGAATCAGCGGCAGTTTTGCCGCGACCGATACGAGTGCTGACTTCACCGTCAAGCCGACGACCAGCGCGAGCACGGCGCTCATCGGCGCAAAGGTCCTGACCTTTGGCGGCAGCAATCTGAGCGCCTTTGCTGGGAACGGCAGCGGCGGCACGCGCGTTGGCCTAGACATTGGTGATTTGGACTTTGCGCTGGCGCTGATCACCGAGAACGTGTCGGCGGGGGCGACCGCGCGCAGTTGGACGGCGTTGAAGGCGAGCGCGGGCTCGATCAGCCTGGTGGGGGTGGATCAGCTGACCCTGTCGGCGCAGACGCTGTCCCTTGAGATCAGCCGGGCGGCAGCCGATGGCAGCCTGATCGATTTTGCAGCGGCTCCGCTCGCGGTGGCGGCTGGCGTCGGTCAGACGATCAGTCTGGATTTCGCGGCGAGCGAGGGTGAACTGCTGCGGGTGGCGGGCAGCCTGAGCCTGGCGGTCGCGGGTTTTGTCTCGGTCTCCGGCAGTTTCGCAATCGAGCGCACGCTGGGCTCGGTGACGCTTTCCTCTGGCGCCTCGATCGACGCGCGAATTCTGCGCATCGGTGCGACCAATGTCTCCGCTTTTGCGGGGATCAACGGCACGGGTGCCGACCGGCTGGGCTTCGACCTCTCGAACATGGAGTTTGGGATTGCCCTGATCAGCGATCAGGCCAATCCCACCCGCAAGTGGATGGCGCTGCAGGGCAGCGTGGGGTCGGCTGCGTTTGTGGGGGTGGACGGGCTCACGGTGTCGGTGCAGACGCTGGAGCTTGCGATCAACCGTAATCTCGCGACTGCGGCGACGACGCCTCAGGCCGATCGCAAGGTCGCGACCGTGCTCGGGCTCGAGCTGGATGCTACGGCGGGCACCCTGCTGCTTGGCTACGGCGGTCAGCAGGTTGCGATGATGCTGTCGGCGAGTCGGACTGCCGACAGCACCCGTAATGAGTTAAGGCGTAAGCTCGAGGATCTCCTCCGTCTCGCCGGCAAGACCGTCGTCGACGGCGAGATCGTTGTCACCGGGGACGACGCTGAGGGTTATACGATCGTCTTCGGCGGGGCGCTTGCGGGGACCAACTTCGCGTCGCTGACCGCCGTTGCGCAGGCCGTTTCGGTCAGCTCACAAGTGACGCAGATCACTGCCGGCGGCGTGTCGTCCGATGAGCGACAGTCCGTTGCGATTGACCGCAACGGCGCGAGTGGCACCTTCACGCTGGCCCTGGTCGATGGGGCCAAGACCTACACCACGGCTCCGATCAGGTTTACGGCGAGCGCCGCGGAGCTTCAGCAAGCCTTGCTCGCGGCATTCGTCGCGGGCGAGCTGGCGGGCGCCACTGTCACGGTCGAGCGGCTTGGCGATGGCCGCTTTGAGTTGGAGTTGGGTGGGTCGTTGGGCGGGCGTGATCTTGCGGCTTTGACCGTCCAGGTCAGTGTCGAGCAGCCGACCGCGACAAGAACCGTTCAAACAGCGGGTTCGGTCGTGGACCTGCCCGATTTCACAGCCTCGCTTGACCCCGATCTCGTCGTCAATTTTGCGGCCGCGCCGCTGCCTGTGAAGACCGGGCCGACCACCAATCTGACGCTCTCCATGGACGGCAGCGCCGGTGGCCAGACCCGCGTGTCAGGTCAGATGAGCGTTGATGCTTTCGGGTTCGTTCAGGTCGCCGGTGGCTTCAGTTTTGAGAAAACCATCGCGACCGTCTACGACGTCCAGGGCAATGCGATCGCCGTGGATCGGTTGACGCTTGGCGCTGCCGGTGTTGACGCCTTCATTGGCGTTGACGGTGGCACGCCCCAGCGGATGGGCCTTGCGGTTGAGGATCTTGATTTCGCGCTGGCCTTGTTTGCCGAGCGTGCGCCGGCCGAAGGCAAGGCGGCGCGGTCCTGGTCAGCGATGACCGGTCAGGCCGGGCAGGTTGCCCTGGTCGGGCTCCCGGCTGTGAGTGCGTCGGGCGACAGCCTTTCGGTCGCGGTCAATCGTGCGGCCGCTGATGGATCGGTGCTTGATTTTGCCAACCGTAGCGAGTCGGGTGAATTGCTCCCCGAGGTCCAGCGCCGCTCCATCGACCTTTCGACCGGCCCGGGTACCTCCCTCACCCTCGATCTCGCGGGTCGACGCGGTCCAGTGCTCCAGGCGAGCGGTGAGCTTTCGCTTGCTGTAGATGAGTTCTTCCAGGCGAAGGGTGCCTTCGCCGTCACGGTCGAGAATTCTTCGGTCTTGTTGGCCGATGGCAGCGCGGTCAACGTCCGCGCGCTCAAGATCGGCGGTTCCGGAATTGACGCGTTCGCGGGCGTCGGCGGTGCTTATGACGGGAATGGTGCCGCGCCCAGCGATGCTGTGGGACTCCTGCTCGATGATGTCGAGTTCGGTCTTGCGATGTTCGGTGAGCAAGCGCCCGCTGCGACGGCGCGACGCTGGACCGCCCTCCAAGCGACTGCGGGCGATGTCGCCCTGATTGGCGTACCGGACCTGACGCTTTCCGCGCAGAGCCTGTCGGTTGAGATCAATCGTGGTGCGACCGACGGGAGCTTGGTCGATTTCATGGCTCAACCGTTGGTGGTGCAGACCGGAGCGGGCGAGGCAGCCGGTTCGATCACGCTGGCGATGGATGCGAGCCAGGGGGCGATCACCCGCGCGAGCGGCCAGTTCGATCTTGATGCGTTCGGGTTTGTTCAGGCCTCGGGCGGATTCGGCATCGAGAAAAAGCTGGGGTCGGTCACCCTCAACAACGAGGTTCGGGACGCGCAAGGCAACGTGACGACGCCGGCGAGCACGGTTCCGGTTGAGATGCTGCTGATCGGAACGGATCAGCTGGATGCCTGGGTCGGCGCGGGCGGCGTGGGCCTCCAGATGAGCGACGTGACGCTGGGTCTCGCATTGCTGTCCGAGCAGACGGCGGGAACGCCTCGCAAGTGGACGACCCTGCAGGCCGATGTGGGCGCAGCGGAACTCGCAGGCATCGAAGGCATGACGCTGAGCGTCAACGAACTGAGCCTCGCGATCAACCGGCCGGCTGCAGATGGCACGGTTGTCGACTATTCACTGACCAATGCCTCTGACCCCTCTGGTACGCGCAAGACCGATCTCACGATCCGCTCCGGTGCGGCGAGCGAGATCGCGCTCTCGATCGATGGTGCGCGCGGTGCATATACCGAGGCCCGCGGCCGTTTGGCGCTTGACATCTACGGCTTCGTTCAAGTCGAGGGTGAGTTTGCGATCGAAAAAGCCAGTGCGCCGATCGATCTGACCTTGTCGTCGGGCGGGGCACCCGTTCAGGCTGAGGCACTTCTGATCGGTGCACGCGAGGTCAATGCCTTTGCCGGGGTCAATGGCGGTAGCGATGCGGCGATGGGCCTGGAACTCACAGGCGTCGAATTCGGCCTTGCGCTGCTCGGTGTGCCGACCGATCCCGCCACGCCTGACGCCACCCCCCGCTCCTGGACCGCATTCCAGGCCACTGCGGCCAACGCCTCGCTGGTGGGTGTGTCGGGTCTTGAGGCTAGCGCGAGCAACATCGAGCTCTCGATCAATCAAGCGTCCCGTCCAGGCGACGCTGTGGTCGATTTTGGGTTTACCGACGCGAACCAGACCGCGCGCAAGACTGTATTGACGATTTCGACCGGCATTTCGGATTCGTTGACACTGACAATGGATGGCGCGCAGGGCGAGTTGCTGCGCGCCAGCGCCGATGTCTCGCTCGATGCCTTCGGCTTCCTTCAGGCCAAGGGCGCGGTGGCGCTGGAGAAGCGCCGCGAGCGTTTCTACCTGAACGATGGGGTCGATACCGACGACGAGGCAACTGCCGTGGCGGCGACCGCGATCGATGCGGATTTGCTGACGATCGGCGCGACTGGGCTCGATGCCTTCGTCGGGATGAATGGCGGTACGGCCGATGCGATGGGCCTCGCGCTGCAGGACCTTGATCTCGGCCTGGCCTTGATCACCGAGCGACTGCCCGAGGGCAGCGCCGCCACTCCGCGCAATTTCACCACCCTCAAGGCCCAGGCGGGCAGTGTCGCGCTCGTGGGTGTCGAGGGATTGACCGCTTCGGGTTCGGATCTCTCCATCGAGATCAACCGTGGCGTGGCCGGTGCAAGCGGCCAGCCCGATGTGGTCGTCGACCATGCGTTCCGGCAATTTGACGTGCTGGCAGGGCCGGACGCCTACGTGACGCTCGACAGCGACGGCAAACTCGGCAAGCTCACCCGCGCGAGCGGGGAACTGAGCCTGGACGCCTTTGGCTTTGCAAGTGTTTCGGGATTCGTTTCGGTCGAACAGTCCACGCGTGATGTCGTCCTCGCGCCGGCGACCGTGGGCGGGTCCAGTACGACGGTTCAGGCCGATGTTCTGACCATTGCCGGTCGTGATCTCAGTGCCTTCGTAGGCAGCAATGGCGGCTCGGCAGACCGCGTCGGCCTGCAGGTGACCGATGCCGATTTCGGGCTGGTGCTTGCGAGCGCCACGGCCGATTCGACCCGTAGCTGGACGACGCTGAAGGCGACGGCCGCCTCTGCGGGATTCGTGGGCATCACCGGGATCGAGGCGACTGCCTCGTCGATCACCGTTTCGATCAACCAGGCTGACAAGGCCGGTGATCAGGTGATCGACTATGCCGGTACGGGGTCCACCAGCCTGTCACTCGACCTCGGAGCGAGTCAGTCGCTTTCCTTCGATTTCGAGGGTGATCGAGGCGAGACGGTGTCGGCTGCGGCGCAGCTCGACCTCGATGTCTTCGGATTCTTCAGCGTGAAAGGCTCGTTCGGTTTCGAGAGCCGTTCGCAGGACGTCACCCTGTCCGACGGCTCGACCATCGAGTCGGCACGTCTCGTCACCATCGGGGGCAAGGACGTCAATGCCTTTGCTGGTATCAACGGTGGTTTCCAGCCCAATGGCTCTTTGGTAGCCGGCGCGACGGGCCTGTCACTCGGGAGCGTCGATTTCGGACTGGCGCTGGTCTCCGATCCTGCGGATACAAAGCGGAATTTCACCAGCCTCCAGGCCACCGCGGGTTCGGCCGGCTTGGTCGGTATCGACGGCCTCGTCCTGCAGGCTAACGAGCTGCTCGTCAACATCAACCAAGGCGTGACAGTAGCAGCCCAGCAGGCCAGCAGCATCAAGGTCAACACGCGGCTCGCGCTCGAACTGCCCGCCGAGTTCGCCGGCACGGTGACGCTCACCCGCGCGGCCGCCGGGGCGCGCGCCGAGGATTCGGCCACATTCAGTGTGACCGGCAGCACGACCGAGTCGCAGCTTCGAGCATCGGTACTTGCAGCGTTCGAGAGCCTTGAAGGCATCGGTGCGGGCAACGTCAGGATTTCTGGAAACCGGGTCGACGGCTACGAGATCGAGTTCATCGGAAGTCTTGCCGGTCAGGCTGTCACCGACATCTCGGTCGCGGTGGCTGCCGCTTCGGTCAATTTCACCGTCTCGACCATCGAAGCGGGTTCCTCAGGGTCCAATGAGGTCAAGCAACTCAACGTCCAGGCATTGAGGGATGCTCCCGGTCCGGTGACCGTGCAGGCTCAGACGCTCGTTCGTGGCCAGGCTGCGGTCAGCGAGTCGAACGAGTTGATTTTCACCTCGCCGAAGACGGCGGGCCAGTACACCGTTTTCCTTGTCGCCGACGGTTTGGTTCAGCAGACGGCCGCAGGCGTTGCGGGCGTCAGCGAGGTTCAGCGACTGTCGATCACCCGGACGGCCAGCGCTCCAGCGACCACGCAGCAGAGCACTGCCAGCGAGATTCAGAAGGGCGCTGCCGCACAAGCCTCGTCAGTCGCCGTCGTCTTCAAGGCGAACAAGGTTATCCAGGAGTATCAGATCTTTGCGCTCGACAATCCGGGCAAGAAGATCACGGCGACCTATCGTGGTACTGCGAGCGC
>JBIKTA010000522.1:0-2742 GCA_044348315.1 Burkholderiaceae bacterium
CCAGACCCAGGAGCCGGCCGTGCACCTGACGCTCGATGCCAAGGGCACGCGGATCTTCCGCGATGTCACGCGCGAGAACGTCGGCAAGCGCATGGCAATCCTGCTGTTCGAAAAGGGCCGGGGCGAGGTGGTGACCGCTCCGGTCATTCGCACCGAGATCGGTGGAGGGCGGGTACAGATTTCGGGGCGCATGACCACGACCGAAGCCAATGATGTGTCGCTGCTCCTGCGCTCGGGTTCGCTCGCTGCGCCGATGGACATCATCGAGGAACGCACGATCGGCCCCAGCTTGGGCGCGGAGAATATCGAGAAGGGCTTCCTGTCGACCGTTTGGGGCTTCATTGCAATCGTGTTGTTCATGGGCGTCTACTACACGCTATTTGGCGTGATTTCGTCGCTCGCGCTCGGTGTGAACGTGCTGCTCCTGATTGCGCTGCTCTCGCTCCTGCAGGCGACGCTCACCTTGCCAGGGATCGCTGCGATCGCGCTGACCCTTGGCATGGCGATCGATGCCAATGTCCTGATCAACGAGCGTATTCGCGAGGAACTTCGCAACGGGGCCACGCCGCAGGCTGCGATTGCTGCGGGATACGATCGGGCCTGGGCGACGATTCTCGACTCCAACATCACGACGCTGATCGCTGGGGTGGCGCTGCTTGCGTTCGCCTCGGGTGCGGTCAGGGGGTTTGCGGTCGTCCATTGCCTGGGCATCCTGACCTCGATGTTCTCGGCCGTGTTTTTCTCTAGAGGGCTGGTCAATCTCTGGTACGGACGCAAGAAAAAACTCACTTCCCTGGCAATCGGTTAAAGGGGCTGTCCCGACGCTCCCCCGGACCGTCGGTCAGGAAGGACTCAGACACCAGACCGGCAAGCGCTGAGGCCCCGGTCAATCGAGGCCCTGCGGCACAAGGATCCATCAGATGGAATTTTTCCGAACCCAGCGCGTGATCCCGTTCATGCGCCACGTGGTGGTGCTGAACGTCATCTCGTTTCTCCTCTTTGCGGCGGCGGTGGGTGCGATCGCCGTACGCGGGCTCAATTTCTCGATCGAGTTCACGGGTGGGACCGTGATGGAGGTCAGCTATCCGCAGGCCGCCGATCTCGAGCGAATCCGATCCACGGTGGTCGAGATGGGCTATGCCGATGCCCAGGTGCAGAATTTCGGTACCTCCCGTGACGTGATGATCCGTCTGCCGCTGAAGGAGGGTTCGGGCGCCGCGGCCACCCGGCAGAGTGAGCAAGTGCTGGCCAGGCTCAAAGCTGCTGACGCGAGCGTCGAGCTGAAGCGGGTGGAGTTCGTCGGGCCACAGGTTGGCGCCGAGTTGTTCGCCGACGGCGCTCTGGCACTCCTGATCGTGATCATCGGGATCATGCTCTATCTTGCGTTTCGCTTCGAGTGGAAGTTTGCGGTCGCCGCGATCATTGCCAACCTCCATGACGTGGTGATCATCGTCGGCTTCTTTGCGCTCTTTCAGTGGGAGTTTTCGCTATCCGTCCTCGCTGCGGTACTTGCCGTGTTGGGCTATTCGGTCAACGAGTCGGTGGTGATTTTCGATCGCATACGCGAGAGCTTCCGCAAGATGCGGCGGGCAAGCACCGAGGAGACGATCGACTACGCGATCACCAGCACGATTTCTCGCACGGTCATGACACATGGTTCGACCCAGATCATGGTGCTCACCATCCTGATCTTCGGCGGCCCCACGCTCCACTATTTCGCACTTGCCCTCACGATCGGTATCGTGTTCGGCATCTACTCGTCCATCTTCGTCGCAGCCGGTGTGACCCTGTGGCTCGGTCTCAAGCGCGAGGACCTCGTCAAGCCGGTCAAGAAAAAAGACGATACCGAAGTCGAATTGCCCTGATCGGGCATCACGAGCGAGGCATCCGCATGGACATTCTGCTCTGGGGGCTCGCGATCGCCCTGATCCTGATTGGCGCGGCGGGGACGGTGCTGCCGGTCCTGCCTGGCCCGCCCCTGATTCTGCTGGGTGCCTTGCTTGCTGCGTGGATCGATGGCTTCTCTCGGATCTCAGGGTTCACCTGCGCGGTGCTCTCGGCGCTCACCTTGGCGGCCATGGCGATCGACTTCCTCGCGAGTTCGATCGGGGCGCAGCGTGCCGGGGCCTCCCGTCAGGCACTGATCGGGTCCGCGCTGGGGACCGTGATGGGCGTCTTCAGCGGTCTGTGGGGTTTGCTCTTCATGCCGCTCGTGGGTGCTGCAATCGGCGAATTCATTGCGCGTCGTCAAGTGCTGCGCGCCGGTCAGGTCGGGTTGGCCACCTGGGTGGGGCTGCTGGTCGGTACAGTGGTCAAGCTCGCGCTCGTCATGACCATGCTCGGTATCTTCGTGGCAGCCCTGCTGATCGACTGAGTCGTCCAGATAGCCGCCTGCGGATCGATTGTCTTATGCCTACACAAATCCCCGCCACGCATCTCCGCTTGCGAGTCTGGGACTTGCCGACCCGGCTTTTTCACTGGGCGCTTGCAATCTCGATCATCGGCGCGATCGTGTCGGTGAACATCGGCGGCAATGCGATGGCTTGGCATTTCCGGTTTGGCTATGCCGTGCTCACGCTGCTGCTCTTTCGCATCACCTGGGGTTTCGTCGGGCCCCGATACGCGCGGTTTGCCAGCTTTCCTCCGAGTTTGGGCGCGGCTTGGCGCTCGCTTCGCGATCCTCAAGCCAGTGTTACGCCAGGCCACAGCGCCTCTGCGGCGCTCTCGGTGTACGCGTTGCTG
>JBIKTA010000523.1:0-2738 GCA_044348315.1 Burkholderiaceae bacterium
CGCTGGGAGGAGTTGCCCGACGACTATGAGGACCCGGCCGACTCGATCGGTAACCGTGCCTTGCCCGAGGCGGAGGAGGAGTCGCTGCCTCCTGAATTGACCGACGATGAGTGGCAACCGAGTTCGCGGGATGCCCATCTTGAGGGTATCACCCGTCAGGTCAAGCGGGGCGAGGGCGCTTCACGGTCGGGCGCTGCCAGGCGACGCCGTCCCGGGCCCGCTGGTGCGCCCTTCGTCGGTCCGATGGATCGCGGGGCAGGCGGAGCTCGTTTTGGCGGGCCCCAGGCCGACAATGACCGTCGACGGGGTGGCGCGGACGGTCGGGCTTCGCCCAAACCGATCGGGATGGGGGCCGAGGGGGGTAACAGTCGAAAGACCGGTCCCGGCAGGCGGGGCAAGCCGCTGTCAGGAGCCCCCCGGCGAGTGGCTTCTGGTCCGGTGGGGGCAACGGGTGGCGTGCCGGCTGGCTCGGCGCCCAATGGCCAGGCGCCTCGGCAGGGTTCGGGTGGGGCAGGGGGTGCTGGCGGGGTGGGCCGGCCCCGCCGCCGTCGCAGGCCCGGCCCCAAGAAACCCGCTTGAGCATGCGAGCGGCATCGGGCGGTCCTAATGAGTCTGGCTGGCACCTTGAGTCGAGCATCATCCTTGTTTTAACGGTATAATTTCCTGTTGGCGCAAACCGGTTTGCGTGGGCGGTGAGGCTGCCCACACGGTCCGGCCAGAGGTTAACAAGGCTCGTCAAGGGGCCTTGATGTCAATGGGCTCACGAGCCCATTTTTTTTTCCGCTCGGTAAATGGGAGTTTCGTGGAGTCGACTGCAACATCGGCGAGCATCGTCGCGCTGGCGGAGCGAACGCTTTCGGCCATGGGTTACCAACTGGTCGATCTCGAGTTCGGTCAGAGAGGGTTGTTGCGGGTGTTCATCGACTCCGAGGCTGGTGTGCGCATCGAGGATTGCGAGCAGGTCAGCCGTCAGCTGACGCATCTCTTCACGGTCGAGGAAGTTGACTACTCGCGCCTTGAGGTGTCGTCTCCCGGTCTCGACCGGCCCTTGCGTCGGCCCGAGGATTTTGTGCGGTTTCAGGGCGAGCGGGCCACCGTTCGTCTGCGTCAGGCATTTCAGGGGCGTCGCAATTTCGAGGGAATGATTACGGTTGAGCCAGATGGATCGTTTGGCCTTGAGTTGGTCGCTGCGCCTGCCGCCGGGGCGGTTTCTCCGGGTGTTCGGGGTCGGCCGGCGCGGATCAAGCCGCCGCCGCGATCGCCTTCTCGCGGAGCGCCCAAAGCAGCAGCCGTCGACGAGGCCGCGACGGTCCGCAAACTGGTTTTCAGGCTCGAAGAGATCGAGCGGGCACGTCTGGTGCCTTGGGTCAAGTTTTAGGAGCGAAAGCATGAGCCGAGAGGTGTTGTTGCTGGTTGACGCGCTGGCGCGTGAAAAGAACGTCGGCCGCGAGGTGGTGTTCGCGGCCTTGGAGAGCGCGCTCGCATCTGCCACGAAAAAGCGCTTCACCGAAGAAGTCGACGTTCGGGTCGTCATTGACCGGTTGAGTGGCGACTACGAGGCCTTCAGGCGCTGGCAGGTGGTGCCGGACGGCGAACTTGAGGACCATGACATTCAGGTGATCCTGTCGGAGGCCCGCAAGCACGTGGCCGACGTTCAGGTCGGCGACCATATCGAGGAGGAACTCGAGGCCGTCGAGCTCGGCAGGATCGGTGCGCAGGCCGCCAAGCAGGTGATCCTGCAGCGCATCCGCGACGCAGAGCGCGAACAGATCATCGATGACTTCCTGGCTCGTGACGAACCGATCATGTCTGGGACGGTCAAGCGCATTGACCGCGAGGGTGCGGTGATTGAGGCTGGCAAGCTTGAGGCGAGGCTGCCCAGGGATCAGATGATTCCAAAGGAAAATCTTCGCGTCGGAGATCGGGTGCGTGCGCTGGTGCTGCGCGCCAACCGTGAAGGGCGCGGGCCGCAGTTGATCCTGTCGCGCACTGCTCCGGATTTCATTCGCCATCTGTTCACTAACGAGGTGCCTGAGATCGAGCAGGGGCTGCTCCAGATCAAGGCTGCGGCACGTGATGCCGGCGTGCGCGCGAAGATCGCGGTGCACACAAGCGACCGTCGCATCGATCCGATCGGGACCTGTGTGGGCGTGAGGGGTTCGCGTGTTCAGGCGGTCACCGGCGAGCTCGCTGGAGAGCGTGTGGACATCGTGCTCTGGTCTGAGGACCCCGCCCAGTTCGTAATTGGCGCGCTGGCTCCGGCCAATGTTTCATCGATCTTGGTTGACGAAGACAAGCATGCGATGGACGTTGTCGTCGACGAAGACAATCTTGCACTCGCGATTGGGACGGGCGGGCGCAACGTCCGGTTGGCGTCTGACCTCACGGGCTGGCAGATCAACATCATGACCCGCGAGGAATCGCAGCGTAAATCCGAGCAGGAGCGCACGGGCATACGCGCACTCTTCATGGAGCGGCTCGACGTCGATCAGGAGGTTGCCGACATCCTGATCGAGGAAGGGTTCAATACGCTCGAGGAAATCGCGTACGTCCCGATCAACGAGATGCTTGAGATTTCGGCCTTTGACGAGGACACCGTCAATGAGTTGCGGGATCGGGCTCGCAATGTGCTGCTGACCGAGGCGATCGTCACCGAAGAGAAAATCGGCTCTGCTTCCCAGGATCTGCTTTCGCTTGAGGGCATGGACCGCGATCTGGCCGCCCGGCTGGCCGATGCG
>JBIKTA010000525.1:0-2736 GCA_044348315.1 Burkholderiaceae bacterium
TTGGCGGCGTTGTTGCTGACGACGACTACCGGACGCCTGCTTGACGGCCATTCGCCGCCACAATCGGATGGCGGCATATCAAGCCACCAGACCTCACCGCGATGCACCGCCGTCCTCCTGCCCACGTGCGCTGATCCAGCTGCGGGCTTCGGACTCGTGCTCGCTGTCGCTCGCCATGGCCCGATAACCGTCGTCGAGCGCGGTGTCGAGCACATGGGGACGAACGAGGTCTTCGATGAACTGGCTCATCTTGCGTTTGCCGACTGTGCGGTAGAGGCCTTCGTACACGGCTTCATCCAGAGTGATGGTCATTCGACGATGCATGGCAGTACCTGCGGTGTATGTGCACTATGCGCATAAGCTGACAGACTACCACCTAAGCACTCCCGAAGTCACAAAATCAAGCAAAATCAATGGACTCATCGCTGATAGCTCAGAAGCGAGTCGAAGCACGGCACCGTGAGTGAAGGCAGATTAACATCGGGGCCCCCTGAATCGCTTAGGCCGGAAGTGGGAAGCTGAGGAGTAAATCACGCTCGAAGCCCAAAAACTCACACAGAATCAAGCCCCGAGCGCGCATCGGCCAGCCGACGAGCGGTTATGGATAGGATCAAGACGGGCTGCCGGCTGATTTGGTATACCTTGCGAGATTCGGACGTATACCTGCTGCGCGCACGCGAGCGAGGTGGTCCACCCGATGCGCCTGTCGCGTAATGACAACACCCGTCCATGAGTCGTCCCGACATGAATGTTCTCTTCGTCCATCAGAACTTTCCAGGGCAGTACCGGCATCTGGCACCAGCGCTTGCCGCCCTGCCCGGCCATCAGGTACGCGCACTGCGCATCGGTAAAGATGACGCGAGCTGGCAAGGCGTCAAGGTCAGCAGCTATGCGGTGAGCCCTGAGTCGGTCACGCCTGGCGGGCACCCGTGGCTCGCTGACATGCAGACCAAACTCGTTCGCGCCGAGGCTGCCGCCCGCGCAGCCGCGCAACTGAAGGCGGATGGCTTTGTTCCCGATGTGATCGTCGCGCATCCTGGCTGGGGCGAAACGCTGCTGCTGCCTGAAGTGTGGCCCCGTGCACGGATCGGGCTCTTCTGCGAGTTTTACTATCGCGGCGACGGCGCAGACGTGGGGTTTGATCCCGAGTTTTCAAAAGCTGCCGATGAACTGGCTGAGGCGGGACGCCTTCGCGCAAAGAATATCAATCATCTTTTGTCATTCGAGGACGCGGTCGCCGGCATCTCGCCGACCGAATGGCAACGTAGCCTCTATCCCGAACGCATGCACGAGCGCATCAATGTGGTGCATGATGGCATCGATACGCGCGCCCTTCGGCCGAACCCCGGCATATCGATGAGCCTCAATAAGGGGCTGCGCCTGACGCGCGAGGACGAGGTGATCACCTTCGTCAATCGGAATCTCGAGCCCTATCGCGGCTACCACGTCTTCATGCGAGCCTTGCCCGAGCTGCTGCGGCGACGGCCCAAGGCGCGGGTGATCCTGGTGGGCGGCGACGGGGTGAGCTATGGCGCGGCGCCCTCAGGCCCGGGCCAGGTAGGCAAGACCTGGCGCCAGATCTTCCTGGACGAGGTCAAGGACGAACTCGACATGCGCCGGGTGCATTTCGTGGGCAAGCTCCCCTACGCCGACTTTGTTCAACTGCTGCAACTGAGCCGGGTGCACGTCTACCTGACCTATCCATTCGTGCTCAGCTGGAGCCTCATGGAATCCATGAGCATCGGCTGCGCGATCGTCGCGAGCGACACTGCACCCGTGCGAGAGGTGATCGCCGACCGGGAGCATGGGCTACTGGTCGATTTTTTTGATGGCCAGAGCTTAGTGGAGCGCTGCTGCGAACTGCTCGACGATCCGGCGCTCGCTGCGCGGCTCGGCAAGGCCGCGCGCGAACGTGTGGTCGAGCGCTACGACCTCACCACACGCTGCCTGCCGGCCCAGCTTGAATGGGTGGAACGGGTGCGGGGGTGATGGACGCACGGCGAGCCCCGTCAGGTCAAGCCAACAACCAATAGAAGCGCCCGGTCGACCGCCCGCAACCTATCCTCTTCCAATCGCCCGAAAGGAGCGCCAATCTTTGACCGCGGTAGCGTGGACAGTTTGTCAACCATGATCTGCGACAGGGCACGAAGTCCGTTAGTGGTCGTGGGCTCCACCGTCACTCGAAAATTTGCAGTGCGGAGATCTCGAGTCACCGGGCATAGGACCACGCTGTCGAGTTCGCTCAAAAGGTCAGTTTGAACGATGAGCGCAGAGCGAGGTTTACCGTAATCGCCCTGTAGCGACACCGTCACCAAGTCCCCACGCTGGGTCATACGCAACCCTCGACATACCCAGCAGCCTCATCGGCAAAGCGGATCGCCTCGGCCTCATGGGCATCACCCCTGAGCGCCAGACACTGCCTGCGAAGATCGGCGATAAAGCCCTCCACCCGCGTGTCGGGCACCCAAAACTGCACCGGGCGCAAGCCGGCCGCCCGCATGCGCTCGCGCGAGCGAGCGACTTTGGTCTTGGATAGACTGCTCGTTGACATGGTACCCACCGTCGTAACGACACATGATAGGTAACATGATACCACTCACGGATATGGGCGCGCCTCCATGCAGGCGCCCCCCTCCTCCCTGCGCTTTCTGTTGATGGGCAATGCACAACCAGTCCGCGCAACGTCAATGTACAGGTACCGTGTCACCTATCTGTACATCGAGAGGGCGACATGAA
>JBIKTA010000524.1:0-2736 GCA_044348315.1 Burkholderiaceae bacterium
AAGGCCAGCGCAGCACCCGACCCCTTTGACAATTCCGCAGCCCAGGCGATCGCCGCTTCAATCAATTGCTCCGCGTCGGCCAGACGATCCACGATCCCGATCGAATGGGCCTCCTGCGCGTCGACCCTTCGCCCGCTGAAGATCAGTTCCTTGGCCCGGGCCAGACCCACCCGGCGCGGAAGAAAATACATACCCCCGCCGTCCGGAACGATGCCCCGGTGAATGTAGGACCAGGTGAAATGCGCGGCAGGGCTTGCAATGATGAAGTCGCAGGCAAGCGCCGTGTCGGCGCCCAGGCCCGATGCCGCACCGTTCACGGCTGCGATCACGGGCTTGGGCATGGTGTGCAGCAGGGATTGCGCATGATGCACGCGCTGCTGCCGGTGCCAGCCATTGAAAGCAATCTCACCCGTCGGCGCCTCCATCCTTTGCCGCATCCCGCTGATGTCGCCCCCGGCGCAGAACCCCTTCCCCGCCCCGGTAAGCACCACCGCACGCACCGACCGATCGCCACCCAACGACTCGAGCACTTGGATGAATTCAGTGCGCAGGGCATCGCTCATCGCGTTGCGCTTGTCCGGCCGATTCAGGGTCACCAGCGCCACGCCGCCCTGGCGATCAACGATGATCGGCCGCTCCTGATTGATACTCATGGGTCATTTACCTTTCATTTGCATGTCATTGACAACTTTCCGCCAGCGGGCCGCCTCGGCGTTCACATAGGCGTCGAGCTCGGCGGGTGTGCTCGCCTGGATGCTGAGACCTTCCGATTCGACCTTGACCCGGAAGTCGTCGCGACGCACCGCGCTGCGAACGGCCTCGTTCAGCTGCCGGATGACGGCCTGTGGCGTGCCTGCAGGCACAAACAGCCCATACCAGCTCTCGACTGCATAGCCAGGTACGGCTTCGGCCACGGGGGACACGCCGGGAAAGCTCGCCGAGTGCTCAGGACTCGTCACGGCGAGCGCCCTCAGCTTGCCCGAACTCACGTGTTTGCTGACCGCCGCTGCGGTCGCGAACATCATGTCGACCTGACCACCGATCAAGTCGGTCAAGGCCGGTCCTGCCCCCTTGTAGGGCACATGCAGCAGATTAGCGCGCGTGAGGCTGATGAACATCTCGCCCGCCAGATGGGCGGAGGTACCGCTCCCCTGGGACGCGAAGGTAAGGCCTTTTGGCGCTGCACGAGCGCCTGCAAGCAGTTCAGCGACGGATTTGTAGGGGCTGGTCGCCGGCACCACTAGGACGTTGGGACCCCGTGCAATCAGGGCAACGGGCGCAAACGCAGTCGCAGTATCGTAAGGCAGTTTGTCCCGCAGACTCGGGTTGACTGCATGGGAGAAGGTTGCGACCAGCACGGCGTAACCATCGGCCGGGCTCTTGGCCACCTGATCGGTGCCAATCACCGTCCCGGCGCCCGGCTTGTTTTCGACCACCACTGATTGTCCCAGAGCCTGGGAGAGGCCAGTCGCAAGCAACCTCGCCACCTGATCCGTCCCGCCGCCGGGGGCGAAGGGAACGACCAGCCGAACTGGCCGCTCAGGATAGGCCGCGAGCGCAGGCGTGGGCGCGCCCAGCGTCGATACGGCTAGGGCGACGGCGCAAGCGCCCAGGGCGAGAGGACGGGCGATGATCGTCATGACGGGTCTCCTCAAACAGTTATTGACGTTTCAGCTTAGCCTTCGCACCGATTCGGGACCAGTCTAGAATTCCACCTGATGGAAATATGGCCAGAGACAAGGAATCCCGATTCAAGCGACCGGAACCGTTCGCTTGAGCGCGGCGTGGACATCCTTCGCGCCTTCAAGCCCGGCTCAGGCCTTCTGGGCAATAGCGAAATCGCCGAGCGGACGGGCCTTGCGCGATCCACGGTGAGCCGCCTGACACAGACGCTGGTCGCCTGCGGGCTGCTCGAGCATGAGCGCGCGACCCGCGCATACCGGCTGGCACCCGCGGTGCTGAGCCTCGCTCATGCCATGCGATCCGCGCATCCTGTGTTGCCCGCGGTCGAACCGGTGTTACGCGAGATTGCCAGCCGCCATCGGATCAATGCAGGCCTGGCCGCGCCCGACCGGGACGATGTCGTTTATCTGGCGACCGTGCGATTCAACCAGGACGAACCCCTTCGTCAGATCGTGGCGGGGCAGCGCATCCCCATGGCGCTCACGGCACTGGGGCGGGCCTTTCTTGCCACGCTCGACGGGGATGCACTCTCGGACCAACTCGCGCGCCTGCGCCTTCGGCACCCACAGCGCTGGCCCACCACGCTGCGCGAGATTAAGCGCTCGATTGGCGAAGTTCGGCGGCAGGGTTGGTGCGCGGTGAGCTGGCAGGCAGGCGTGGTATCCGTAGCAACACCGCTCTCGGGCATTGGACCGCCCTTGGTGATCAACGTCAGCATGACGACCGATGACCCAACGGACGCGGCGCGCGCACTGGCGCCCCGCCTGCATGAACTCAAGACGTCCATCGCCCTGCGGCTGGCCGCTCGCGAGAGCCCGTTCCCGCGATCCGAAAAGCGAGGCGGTGTCGGTAAACGACAGGGCGAGCACGCCGTCGCTGAATTCGATCGGCTCACCCCGATAGATCACCGCCTTTCGCGAAAGCGGCGCAATCTTGCTGGAAAACGATAGCGGCGCCTGCTTGAGGCCCGCGTGCCAGGTGCTCGCCGCCTTGATCTCGATAGACAGTGAGCTCCCCCCCCCAGGTAGAAGACCTCGATGCCCGTTTCGAAGC
>JBIKTA010000528.1:0-2722 GCA_044348315.1 Burkholderiaceae bacterium
AGGCGGACGGTACCCGGGCCGAGCCTGAGCCCATCGGTCCTGAAGAGCGCGATCGTCGGGCGATCATCATGACGGTCGCCTTGACCGCCATCGCGCATGTTGGTTTGACTGGCGGACGTATCGCCGTGACCTTGGGCGGTATCGAGCTGGGTGCATCCGCTTTTACGACTGGCCTGCTCGTCGCCTTCTTCAGTCTGCTTCCGATGTTTCTGTCCGTGGCGACCGGTCGTTTGATCGACCGAATCGGACCGATCCGACCGACGGTCTGGGGCCTGCTCCTGATGAGCGCCGGCATCCTTGCGCCTTTGCTGTCCTGGGAAGTGGGCACGCTCTTTTTCTGCAGCACGATGGTGGGCCTCGGTTACATGGGTATCAATACCGCCACCCAGAAACTCGCCGGCGAAATCGGCGGGCCCGACAAGCGGCGCTTCAATTTCAGCCTGATGGCGATTGGTTTTTCGATCTCTGCGTTCTTCAGTCCCATCATCACCGGTCTGATGATCGATCTGGCCGGTTATCGGGCGACGTTTGGTTTGTTGTTGCTGTCACCGATCGCAGCTTTGGTGGGCTTGCGCTGGCTGCGCGTCGATCCGAGGCTCCTCGCGCCGATTCCCCGTCTCGAGCAGGGTCCCCGCCAGGACAGGGTGCTGGACCTGATTCGTGATCCCAGGATGTTCAGGATTTACCTGGTCGTTGCAGTCATATCGACGGCCTGGGACATTCATCAGTTTGTGGTGCCGATCTATGGCAAGCAGATCGGTCTTTCCGCTTCGGTGATTGGTCTCTTGCTCGGAGCCTATGCGCTTGCGACTTTCCTGGTCCGCCTGGCGATGCCGTTTCTGTCGCGGCGGCTCTCGGAGTGGACGCTGATCCTGGGTTCGCTGGTGATCGGCTGCGTGGCGTATGCCCTCTATCCCCTCTCGACCTGGCTTCCCGTCATGCTGGCCTTGTCGTTCATGCTCGGAATTGGTCTGGGCAGTTCGCAGCCGCTGATCATGTCCTTGATTCATCGCCATGCGCCCCCCGAGCGGGTCGGCGAGGCGGTCGGATTCAGGATGATGCTGGTGCATTCGACACAGGCCTTTCTGCCCGGGGCATTCGGGGCTGTGGGCGGGTTGATCGGTATCGCCCCGCTCTTTTTTGGCATGGCCTTGCTGCTGGGCGGCACATTTGGCTATGTGTGGCCGCGCGAACGAAAGAAAGGGGAGACGTGACGAGTCCGGAAAGAGCCCCTGGCCCGCAGTCCTTGCTCGAGTTGTTCCTGGCCTTCACCACGCTCGCCTCTCAAAGTTTCGGGGGTGTGCTGCCCTGGGCCCATCGAATGCTCGTTGAACAACGCAAATGGCTCACGCGCGAGGAGTTTGTCGAATTGCTCGCGTTTGCCCAGCTGATGCCCGGTCCCAACATCTGCAATCTGGCCCTGCTGCTGGGCGCCCGCTATTTCGGCTGGCGCGGTGCGGTCGTGGGGCTCCTCGGCATGCTCGCGCTCCCGGCGATCGTCGTGGTGTCGATTGGCGTGCTTTACACCGAGTTCTCGTCGGTCCCCGTGGTCCGACACGCGGTGATCGGCATGGGTGCAGCGGCCGCGGGACTCATCATGGGAACCGCCATCAAGCTGGCGCGGTCGCAGAGCAAGCGCTGGCTTGGGTTCGGTGTGCTGGCATTCGTGGCAGTTGGCCTGCTGAGGCTGCCCGTGGGATGGGTCATGCTCGTGCTGGTGCCTGCAGCCGTGGCGCTGGCCTGGCGGTTTGAGAAGCCATGAACCTCTTCAGCCTCCTTGAGGTCACCCTCTACTTCTGCTTTCTGTCGTTGTTGACGGTGGGCGGCGGCCTGACCGTGAGTTCAGACATGAACCGGTTCCTGGTGACCGAAAAGGGCTATCTGACCCATGCCCAGTTCACGGAGTCGATCGCGCTCGCTCAGGCTGCGCCGGGGCCCAACATTTTGTTCGTGGCTTTGCTGGGATGGCAGGTGGGGGGGCTGCCCGGTGCCATTTTGCTGCAGATCGCCATCGTGCTGCCCTCTAGCCTCCTTGCCTATTATGCGAACCGCTGGCGCACCGGCAATCTCCAGTCCAGGATGGTGCGGGCGACCCGCATCGGCCTGTCACCGCTTGCGATCGGATTTACGCTCTCGGGCGGTTGGGTTGTTGCCTGGGGCGCTGCAGCCGGCGCCGGCGCACTGGCTGGCTTGCCGGCGCAAGTGGGCATGGGGATTCTGACCGCAGTCACGCTGGTCGTGGCGCTTGCGACCCGAGTCAATCCGCTCTGGCTGATCGCGCTCGGTGGATTTGCCGGGGTTTTGATACTCTAGGTTGAAACTCAGCAAGGGTGATCGAGGAGGCGGGGATGAGCGAAGAGGGTGCTGGCGCTGAGCCGGCGGTTGACCGGGAGGTGGATGCCCGTGGGCTCAACTGCCCGCTCCCGATTCTGCGAGCCAAGAAGGCGCTCAATGATCTGCAAAGCGGCCAACTGCTCAAGGTCATTGCGACCGATCCGGGCGCAAAGCGTGATTTCGAGGCCTTTGCGCGCCAGACCGGCCACCGCCTGATCCGGGTGGACGAGGCGGCGCGCGAGTGGAGTTTTTTTCTGCAGCGCCGATAGTCTGGCGCTCGCGGCTTCGGTGGCCGGTTGCCGGTCTTGGGGGGCTTTCGGCGGACGGATGCCGGGTCTTGGGGGGTCGGGCTTTCGACGGACGGGCCCGGGTCTTGGGGGGTCGGGCT
>JBIKTA010000527.1:0-2722 GCA_044348315.1 Burkholderiaceae bacterium
TTGAACGATCCTTATGTCAAGCTTGCGCAAAAGCACGGCTACCGTTCGCGCGCCGCCTTCAAGCTGATCGATATCGATGCACAGGACCGATTGATCCGTCGCGGCATGACCATTGTCGACCTGGGCAGCGCGCCGGGTGCCTGGTCGCAAGTGCTCCGCGAACGGCTGGCGGTCCCGGGTGCGGGCCTGGACGGCCGAATCGTTGCACTCGATCTTCTGCCGATGGAACCGGTTGCCGGGGTGGAGTTCATCCTGGGTGATTTCCGGGAGGATGAGGTGCTCGCGCATCTCAATCATGTCCTGGGTTCCGACAGGGTAGATCTTGTGGTTTCGGACATGGCGCCCAATCTGAGCGGTGTAGGGCCGGCTGATGCGGCCCGGATGAGCGATCTGATCGATCTGGCAGTCGATTTCGCGTCGGATCGCCTGACGCCGGAGGGCGCGCTGCTCGTCAAATGTTTTCATGGCAGCGGTTACAGCCAGCTGGTTCAGCGTTTCAAGGCGTGTTTCCTCAAGGTCGATGCGCGAAAACCCGCCTCATCACGCGGCGAATCCGCAGAAACCTACCTGCTGGGTCGAGCGCTTCGGCGCCCTTAGGCATAAAATGGCGAGTGGCGGAATGGGCGATCTGGAGTAAATGGGTTTCCCCGGCGATTCAAACCTCCGAGGTTCATCTTGATGAGGGTGGTGCAGTGAATAATATGTTTTCCAAGGCGGCTGTCTGGTTGGTGGTGGCGCTGGTCCTCTTCACCGTCTTCAAGCAGTTCGACACCCGGCAGGCGCGTGGCGGCGATATGCCGTATTCGCAGTTCATGGCCGAGGCCCGAGATGGGCGGATCGACAGCGTGCAGGTCGATGGCCGGACGCTGCGCGCGCGCACGCGCGATGGGCGCACCCTCAACGTTTACACCCCCAGTGACATCTGGATGGTGGGTGACCTGATGAAGTACGGCGTCCAGGTCCAGGCCAAGGCTGAGGAGGAGCAGTCGCTGCTCCTCAATATCTTCGTCTCCTGGTTTCCGATGCTGCTCTTGATCGGTGTATGGGTATTTTTCATGAGGCAGATGCAGGGCGGAGGCCGTGGCGGAGCTTTTTCGTTCGGCAAGTCGCGGGCCCGCATGCTCGACGATACCAACAACTCGATCACCTTCGCCGATGTCGCGGGCTGTGACGAGGCCAAGGATGAAGTCCAGGAGCTCGTCGAGTTTCTGCGTGACCCGAGCAAGTTTCAAAAGCTCGGCGGCCGCATTCCAAGGGGCGTGTTGATGGTGGGCTCGCCCGGCACCGGCAAGACCTTGCTTGCCAAGGCGATCGCTGGTGAGGCCAAGGTGCCGTTCTTCTCGATCTCGGGATCCGATTTCGTGGAGATGTTTGTCGGCGTGGGCGCCGCGCGCGTGCGCGACATGTTCGAAAATGCCAAGAAGCATGCTCCCTGCATTTTGTTCATCGACGAGATCGATGCGGTGGGTCGCCAGCGCGGCGCGGGACTGGGCGGTGGCAACGACGAGCGCGAGCAGACACTCAACCAGTTGCTGGTCGAGATGGATGGTTTTGAGACGGGGCAGGGCGTCATCGTGATCGCCGCGACCAACCGACCCGACGTATTGGATCCCGCGCTCCTGCGCCCCGGTCGTTTCGACCGTCAGGTGGTCGTACCGTTACCCGACATTCGGGGGCGCGAGCAGATTCTCACGGTTCACATGCGCAAGGTACCGATCGGCGGCGATGTCAAGGCTGACGTTCTGGCGCGCGGCACGCCGGGATTCTCAGGTGCGGATCTGGCCAATCTCGTCAACGAGGCGGCGCTCTTTGCCGCACGCCGGAGTGCGCGGCTGGTGGAAATGATCGATTTCGAGCGCGCCAAGGACAAGATCATCATGGGCGCCGAGCGTCGCTCCATCGTGATGCCCGAGGATGAGCGCCGCAACACCGCGTATCACGAGTCGGGTCATGCGATTGTTGCGCACCTGTTGCCCAAGACCGATCCGGTTCACAAGGTCACGATCATTCCGCGTGGGCGGGCGCTTGGCGTGACGATGCAGTTGCCGGAGACCGATCGCTACAGCATGGATCGTGACCGCATGCTCAATACCATTTCGGTCCTCTTCGGTGGCCGCATTGCCGAAGAGTTGTTCATGAATCAGATGACCACAGGTGCCTCCAATGACTTCGAGCGTGCCACCGCAATAGCGCGCGACATGGTCACGCGTTACGGCATGAGCGACCTGATGGGCCCGATGGTCTACGCTGAGAATGAGGGCGAAATCTTCCTTGGCCGCTCCATCACGAAGACGACCAACATGTCTGAAGAGACCATGCGCAAGGTCGACTCCGAGATCCGCCGGATCATCGACGAGCAGTACACCGCTGCCCGCACGATTCTCGAGACCCACCGCAATGAGGTCGAGGCCATGGCCCGAGCGCTCCTCGAGTGGGAAACGATCGACGCGGAGCAGATCGATGACATCGTCAACGGTCGGCCGCCGCGCCCCCCGGCTCAGGGGTCGTCCTCCGCCCCCTCGGGCGGTGGTGCGGGTGGAGCCGGGCAGACGGGTGGTACGCCCGCGGCTGCGCCCGCCTCGGCCGCCGAGCCGGCCGCCTGATTCTTCGTCCCACTTTCTTCATGACGAACCGGCCCCCAGTGGGCCGGTTCTTTATTCATCATGCAATGCGGTCGCTTTTCCTTTTCGGCTGAGCAAACCCTGATCATGGGCGTCATCAA
>JBIKTA010000526.1:0-2722 GCA_044348315.1 Burkholderiaceae bacterium
AGGGCGGCATGGTCTGCCGCAATGCAGGCATCGGCCAGCAAGGCAAGCATCGCACCTGCACCACTCGCCACTCCGTTGACCATCACAACGATTGGCTTGGGCGCATCCAGTACAGCATTTTGCAGGGCCGCCATCGCGACAGACCGCCTTTCGCGCTGCCGCTTCTCGTCGCCATCGGGCGAGGGCTCTCGCACATCGACGCCTGCGCAGAAAACACGTTGGCCCGCGCCGGTCAGCAACATCGCCTTTACCTGGCTGGACGACACGGAATCGGCGAGCGCCTCAGTCAGTGCTTCGACCATCGCCACGGTGAGCGCATTGGCCTTGGCGGGGCGATTGAGCGTCAACCATGCGACACCGTCATCCCTATGCTCGATCACCAGTTCATCGATCTGCTTCATCTTCTCAAGCCCTATGAGATTCGCGCTCGCAATCCGGATAATCAGTCACGACAGCTCGCGGCGATCACCAGCGCGTCAGCCGCCACCGCCCTGTCGGACAAGACGAACAAGGGATTGATGTCGATCTCGCCGATCGTCGTGCGCTGCGCCCACGCGAAACTCGAGAGCACGGCAAGCAGCCGTGCAACGGACGCTACGTCGAGCGCAGGCGCGCCTCGAACGCCATCGAGAATCGGTCGGCATCGCAATTCGTCGAGCATCTCGTGCGCGGTGGCCTCGTCGAAGGGCGCGAGCCTGCAGCTCGAGTCCTTGAGGACCTCGGCATGAATGCCTCCGGCCCCGACCACCACAACCGGACCGAACACGACATCGTTGACGACGCCGGCAATCAGTTCGAAGCCGCCGCGGACCATTTCGGAAACCAGCACGCCCTCGATCCGGGCCTGGGGCGCATATCGGCGGGCATTGACCTGTACGCGCTCGATGGCCTCACCGAGCTCATGCTGGGAGCGCACGCCGAGCACCACGCCACCCGCTTCGGTCTTGTGCGCGATGTCGGGCGAGGCGACCTTGACGACAAGCGGCGCCTGCAGGCTCGCGAAATCAGCCTGATCCCCGACTTTCACGAACTGATCCCGTGTCACCGGAATGCCCGCCGCCTCAAGCAATGACTTGGACTCGCGCTCTGAGAGGCACTCTCCGGGTGCGAGGCCCCCAAGCCGCTCAAGCATTGCAGTCGGCAACGGCAGGTCTGCCGGTTCCACAACCGCACTGCAGCGCTCGCGCAGACGACGATAGCGCTCCAAGACCGCGAGGGCCCGGGCCGCTCGCGAAGGCGACCGAAAGACGGGAATGCCATCGGCCCGAAAGCGCTCGAGTGCCTCGCCGACCTGAGTGGCCGGAGAGGAGGAAAAAACCACGATCGGCTTGGCCACCTCACGGGCGATCCTGCCCACCACCTCGGCGGCGGCGAGACTGCCTGCAGCGCCGGTCGTGGCGAGGTTGACGCACAAGGCATCGACCCGGGGGTCGGCGAGCGTCGCCCGGAGCGCGCGCTGTAGCCTCTCGCGATTGCCGGGCGAAAAATAGCCAGCCGTCAGATCGATCGGGTTGTGAACCGCGCCGATATGCGGCACAACCTCCGCGAGTGCAGCCTGAGTGGAGGGGGAGAGCTCGCAGAGCTCGAGCCCCTCGGGCTCACCCGCATCGGCAAACACGATCGCCGAGCCACCCGATACCCCCATGATTGCGACTCCCGGGCCGGCCGGGTACTTTCCCGATTCGAAAGCCAACAGAAAATCGACGGCCTCGTGCATCTCCTTGATCTCAACGATGCCGGACTGCTTGAATAACGCCCTATAAAAATCATAGCTGCCGGTCATGCTCGCCGTATGCGAGGCAGCGGCGCGCGCGCCCTGTTCGGTGATGCCTGCCTTCCAGAGCAGAATGGGCTTGCCCGCTGCGAGGGCGCGTCGTCCGGCCCGAAGCAGCGCCCGACCATCGCTCATGCCCTCGATGTAGACCACGATGCACCGGGTATCGGGATCGTCGATCAAGGCCTCGATCAACTGGATCGAATCGATATCGGTTTCGTTGCCGGTGGCCACCACATGCCTGAAACCGATCCCAGCCTCGGCGCAGGCCAGCACGATGCTGTAGCCAAACCCGCCACTCTGGGTGACTACCGAAACCCCGCCCGGCTCGAGTTTCGGAGGCCGCGTCATGCTGCCGAACGCGGCATAAACACCAGCGTGGACATTGACGAGCCCCAGGCAATTCGGGCCCACCAACCTGAAACCGCCCTCGCGCGCGATCGCGAGGGCCTCGCGCTCGCGCTCAACCCCCTCGGGTCCGCTTTCCCTGAAACCACCACTCAGGATCAGCGCGTAGCCCACCTTCTTCGCGGCGCAGGACCTGAGCACCGCCAGCACCCCGGCAGCCGGTACGCCGATCACGACCAGATCGATCCCGCCTTCGATCGCCTCGAGCGAGGCATAGCACGGCAGGCCTTCGAATGAGGGGTACTTGGGATTGACCGGATAGAGGCCCCCGCGGAACCCGTTGGCGAGCAACGCACGTACGGCCTGTGACCCGGGTCGGGCGGCGTCATCGGACACGCCCACGACCGCGATGGTCCTGGGCTCGAGAAGATGCTTGAAGGGGCTCATGATTGCGCGAAGATGGAGTAAATGACGGGACAATGCCGCGTCGGTTTTGACAGGTTCGGCCGCAATGTAACTGTCGGCCCCAGCGACGTCAATGATTTCGGAATCGGTTCCATACAATGAAACCGCGGCCATGCCACGCGGCGATCAGACGCC
>JBIKTA010000529.1:0-2717 GCA_044348315.1 Burkholderiaceae bacterium
AAGACTATATTAAGTCTTAATCATGTCTGGAGCACCGCCATGCGCTACTCGTTACAAGTCAAGCCGATCAGCTATCTCAAAGCCAACGCAGCCGAGGTTTTGACGCATCTCGCAGAGCAGCGTGAACCGATGGTCATCACGCAGAACGGGGAGGCCAAGGCTGTCCTGCAAGACGTCGCCTCCTTCGAGGAGACGCAAGAGACACTGGCCTTGCTGAAAATCCTGGCGCTGGGCAATCAGGATGTGGCCGCTGGCAAGGTCAAACCCGTGGCCGATGTCGTTGCCCGTCTTCGCGCCAAGCGAGCCGTCGTCTGATGGCCGGCACGCCGGCCAAGTTCGAGGTCCTGCTCACCGATGGGGCCGAGCAGGACCTGGAGGCCATCCACGACTACATCTCCGAATTCGATTGCGTCGCCAACGCCAACCATGTGTTGGATGCGTTGATGGACGTTGTGGAGAGCCTGTCGAGATTCCCGGAACGCGGCAGCTATCCGAAGGAACTGGTCGGTCTTGGCATCAAGGAATACCGCCAGACATTCTTCAAGCCGTACCGCTTGATCTACCGTGTCACAGGTAGCCAAGTCATCATTTACCTGATTGCGGACGGACGCCGTGATATGCAGAGCGTGCTTGCTCGCCGCCTGCTGGGCGCTTGATCCGCAGCAACCCGCACCAGTGCTCATCAGCTCGGGAAGCCGGTCGGCACACGGTCAACCATCCGCCACCATCAAAAGCAGAAGGCCCCACCCGGAGCCTTCTGCTTTTGGACGCGGTCTAGCGAGGGGGTCGAACCCGCGAGCGCGCGCCGGGCATGCAGGCCTAGCGCCGGGAGATTCCCGCCGGCTCCACCATACACAACCTCCACCGAATCTGAAAGACTACAAATCGAGTTCGAGCTGTTGGTTGAACTCCTCTGTGTCAGGCAGGGGGTCTCCCAGCGCACGCAGGACGCGGCTTTGAAGGTCATCGATTCCCGATAGCCCGCGGACGATCCGCGTGCCGTTCAGACTGATTTGGTGATGCTGGATTTGACGCAGCAACTCAAGTGACGATCTCGGCGACAGGTCCGATTCGGACTGGCGCAAGCGCATCCTCATCACCCGATGCAGCACCAGCGCGAGGAATCAGATCCCCGTGTCATTGACAGCCACATTGGAGCCACTTCGTGATCGCTTGATTGGAGCCAGAGCATGATCGCGTAATGGAGCCACGTGGTGATCGCGTAATGGAGCCAGTCTGAAGGTTGGTGCCCGGGCATTTCGGTTTTCCTCAACTGGCCATACTCGCCTCCAATTCAAGGAGGGCAGAGATGGCAAACCGGAGAATCGAGATGCACGAGTATCAAGAGGCGCTCTACCGCATGCGCCGAGGTCAGACGGACCGAGCCATCAGTCAGGACCGTGTGTTGGGCCGACGCAAGGTGGGTGAGCTGAGGCAACTCGCAGCCGAGCAGGGGTGGCTGAGCGAGGGCTCGTCAATGCCGATAGCGGCGCAGATCGTGGCGCTGTCGGCTGGCAGGGTGAAGAGCAAGAGCGCGGCCGGGCCGCGCTCGGCCGCCGTAGCTTCGTCGGGATCCTCGCTCTGATCCAGCGACCAGGTGCTCTCCGCCACCCAGTCACCACTGGCACGTTCAACCTGCATCGTCTCGACGATCGGTGCGAACTTCGCATATCGCCGCGCAGGCACTGCCAGGATGAACTCAAGCTTCCGATCGTCAGGCAGTGTGATCTTGAGCAGATCCTGGAAATTGTCCATCGACAACAGGCCCCGATCCGCTACCAACACGACCCGCCTGATGTCAAAGCGCTCGAGCACCCGCTCGACCATCGGTAGCAGCGTCTGCACCTCGGCGACGTTGGCCTTTTGTTGGGTGCATAAAACCCGCTACACAAACAGGCTGGAGAAACAAAGGGGCTTAACTTTCTCTGTCCGGTTTACCCGGGCTCAAGTCCCGCACACGCTGGCTCATACGCCGGGCGGCCTCTTCCGGCTGCGCGGCTCCCACCACCGCACGCACCACCGCCGCCGATCCCACGCCTGTGGTCATGACTGCGCTCAGGCGATCCTCGTCGATCCCCCCGATGGCCACCAGCGGGTAGCCGGCCATCAGCCGAGCGTAGTGGGCGAGCCGGCCGGGGCCTTGCGGCGCCGTGGCCATGCGCTTGAGCGTGGTCGGAAAAACCGCGCCCAGGGCCAGGTAGCTGGGGCTGTAGCGGTCGGCACGCAGCATCTCGGCGTAGCCATGGGTGCTCAGGCCCAGGCGGATGCCGGATTCGCGAAGGCGCTGCACATCGGCCTCTGGCAGGGCCATCAAGTCTTCCTGCCCCAGATGCACTCCGTAAGCGCCGGCCCGCAGCGCCGCCTGCCAGTGGTCATTGATGAAGAGCAGGGCGTCGGTACCTCGTACCGCCTCGACAGCCGCCTGTACTTCGCGTTCGATGGTTGCGCTGTCATGGGACTTTAGACGCAGTTGTACCGTGGGCACGCCCGCGCGGGCCATGCGGGCCACCCAGGCAGCGTCGGGCAGCACCACATACAGTCCCAGGGCCTGCGGGCAGCGTGCAAAGCTGTCGCTGCGCGGCAAGGGGGCGATGCCAAAGTCCTGCGGCTGGTCCGGCCAGACGGCTGGATCAAAGCGACCAAGGCGCAGGCTCTGCCGCTGCCAAGCAGCGGCGATGATCTGGGCGTCGGCGCCGTCAAAACCCATGCGCTGGCAG
>JBIKTA010000530.1:0-2716 GCA_044348315.1 Burkholderiaceae bacterium
ACGCCCGGACCGCCCATGCAGGGGTCGGCACTTATCGGGAGGGATTCAGCCTCCAGTATCCGGAGTTGCTCGCGTATCGCGACGAGTTTCGCGATGGCTGCGGGCTGTCCATCATGTCAGTGTTTCCAAACGCCGTGTTTCACCAGATCGGCAACAGCCTTGCCACCCGCCAGATCCGGCCCAAAGGGCCGAATGAATTCGAGCTCTTCTGGACCTACTACGGGTATCAGGACGACAGCGAGGACATGATCGAGCACCGGCTCGATCAGGCCAACCTGGCCGGGCCCGCCGGACTCGTCTCGATGGAGGACGGTGAGGCGATCGAGCTCGTTCATCGCAGCATCGCGGCGGGCCCGGATCGGCATTCCTTTGTCGCAATGGGTGCAGATGAGCCGATCGAGACCAGCGAAATTCTCGTGAGCGAGATTCCAATCAGGGGTTTCTGGACTCAGTACACCTCGACCATGGGGATCCGCACGGGAGATGCGCCATGAATATCGAGGCCTACATCCGCGTGCTCGACCTCTACGCGCGTTATGCGCGCGCCATCGATGACGGCCGTTTTCAGGACTGGCTCGATCTTTTTGCCGACGACTGCTCGTACTTCGTCGTGCCGCTCGAGAACACCCGGCAGGCCTTGCAACTGCCGATCATCCGGTGTCGCACGCGCGCCATGCTCAACGACCGGATCGTTTCGCTCCAGCAGGCGAACATCTACAACATCCACACCGATCGGCATCTGATCACCAATGTGCAGTTGATCCGTGAGACAACCGACCGGATCGAGGTCGAGGCGGACTTTGCGATCCACCAGACGGATCAGGAGGGCGAGAGCCGGCTCTTCGGTGTCGGGCGCTATCGGACGGAACTGGTCGGACCCCTTCACGCTCTCAGGATCCGCGCGCAGCATGTCACCCTCGACACTGCGTCTGTGCCGACTCTGATGGCCACCCCTCTATGACGCAAGGAGCTCGGCAGACGATGCAAGATTCTGATTCATCCGCGGTGGACGCGTCCGGGCCGCAGGCCTGGGAGCAGGTGGGCACGTCCGAGGATTTTGTCGAGTCCGAACCCTGGCCGGTCGTGCTGACCTGCGGGCAGCGCGTGGTCATCGTGCGTTTCGAGGGCAAGGTCTTCGGGCTCTCAGACCAGTGCACGCACGGCGATGCCAGGCTGTCCGAGGGCTGGGCCGAGGACGGCTGGATCGAGTGCCCGCTCCATCAGGGGCGATTTTCGCTGGTCGATGGCCGGCCACTCTGCGAGCCGGTGACCGAGCCTGTGCGCTGTTTTGCCGTTCGCGAGCAGGACGGCGCTGTCTGGGTGGAGGGTTCCCGATGATCAGCTATCCGTTTGCCGCAGGCGGCCTTCAGACCCGTATCCTCGAAGCGGGTGAGGGGTCTCGATCGGTCCTTTTCATTCACGGCCTTGGAGCGCGCGCCGACCGGTGGGCGGGTACGCTCGAGCGCCATGCGGCCCGCGGCTATCACTGCTTTGCGCTCGACCTGCCTGGACATGGCTTTGCGGTGAAGGGCGGCGGGCTCGAATATTCGGTCCCAGGGTTCGCGCGCTTCGTCTGGGCAGCGGTCGATGCGCTCGGTATCGAGCGACTGGCGCTGGTCGGCACCTCGCTCGGCGGCCACATCGCCGCGACCATGACGGTGCGTGATCCGGGCCGCGTGCGGGGACTCAGCATGGTGGGAGCGGTAGGCCTCGCGCCGGTGAGCGATGTCTCGCGCGCTGCGATTCGAGACAACGTGGGGCGGACGTCACTTGATGCCATACGATCGAAGCTCGCCTTCGTGCTGGCCGATCCCGCGCAGATTTCCGAGAGCTGGATCACCGAGGAATGGCGTATCAACACCTCAGCGGGCGCTGCGGAGGCTTTTGCGGCGTTGGGCGATTATTTTTTCAACCGGATCAATGACGATGCCGTGGTCGATGCACTCAGGCCGCTTCGGGCACGTCTGCCGATGCAACTGATCTGGGGCGCACTCGACCGGGCCGTCCCCCTGGAGGTGGGCGCAATGGCGTCGAAGCTGCTGGATGGCCTGCCCCTTGAACAGGTTCCGGTTGCAGGCCATGCCCCTTATTTCGAGCAGCCTGAGGCGTTTGATGCCTGTCTGGATCGTTTTCTGGCGAAGCTGAACTGGGGCGATTGAGCGGAGCTGATCGATCACAAGGTCCGCGCCATGGATCAAGCGGCTTGGCTGGGCGTGGCTCGCGGGCCCGCGAAAGCTCTCAGGATCCTCCGGGCAGCCAGGTTGCGATGCCCGGTAACGCGATCAGTAGCAGGGTGAAGAGCACCAGGATGACCGAGTAGGGAATCACACCGTGAATCACATCGCGGATGCTGCCGCCGTCCTGTCTCACGCCCTGAACGACGAACAGATTCATGCCCACGGGGGGGGTGATCAGGCTCAGTTCGCACATCAACACGATGAAGATGCCGAACCAGATCGGGTCGATCTGAGCCGCCACGACCGCAGGGAAAATGAGTGGGATCGTAGCCACCATCATCGACAGGGTGTCCATGAACATGCCGAGCAGGATGTAGAAGACCAGCAATGCGAGCAGCAATTCCACCGGTGACAGGCCGAACCCGAGTATCCAGCCCGTCATCGCCTCACCGATGCCCGTGAGCGACAGTGCGAGGTTGAGCACAAATGCGCTCAGCACGATGAACAACACCATTCCGCTGGTCCGCGCTGCAGATACA
>JBIKTA010000531.1:0-2709 GCA_044348315.1 Burkholderiaceae bacterium
TGCAGGAGACCGAGAAAGCCGCATCGAAAGCCAAAACCCAGCGCCTGCGAGACCTCGGGTTCGAATTGCAGTGAAGCATCGTTCAGCTGGAGTTTTTCGAGGGCCTCGCGCATCGCCTCGTATTCGCTCGATTCGACCGGATACAACCCGGCGAATACCGAGGGCTTGATTTCCTTGAAGCCGGGCAAGGCTTGAGCCGCCGGGGCCCGGTCGAGCGTGATGGTGTCGCCAACCTTGGCTGCCTTCAGCTCCTTGATGCCGGCGATGACAAACCCGACCTCTCCGGCCGACAGCTGCGTGCGACTGACCGACTTGGGGGTGAACACACCCACCTGCTCGCAGGGATAGGCCAAGCCCGTGGCCATCAGTCGGATTCGGTCCTTGGGACGCAGACAGCCGTTGAAGACGCGAACCAACATCACCACGCCGACATAATTATCGAACCAGGAATCGATGATCAGGGCCTGCAACGGACCCTCGGGCTCGCCTCGAGGAGAGGGTATGCGCGCGACGATCGCCTCGAGGATATCGTCGATGCCCATCCCGGTCTTGGCGCTCGCCTGTAAGGCATCGCTCGCATCGATGCCAATCACATCTTCGATCTCGGCGGCCGCCTGGAGGGGGTCTGCCTGCGGCAGGTCCATCTTGTTCAGGACCGGCACGACCTCGACGCCAAGTTCGATCGCGGTATAGCAGTTGGCCACCGTCTGCGCCTCGACACCCTGAGAGGCGTCGACCACCAGCAAGGCACCCTCGCAGGCTGAAAGCGATCGACTCACCTCGTAGGAAAAATCAACGTGGCCGGGGGTGTCGATCAGGTTGAGCGCATAGCGCTCACCGTTACGGGCCAGATAGGTGAGCGCTGCGGTCTGCGCCTTGATGGTGATGCCCCGCTCGCGTTCGAGATCCATCGAATCAAGGACTTGAGCTTCCATCTCGCGCTCGGACAAGCCGCCGCAACGCTGGATGAGGCGGTCGGCAAGCGTGGACTTGCCATGGTCGATGTGCGCGATGATCGAGAAATTGCGGATGTTGCGCATGAACGCCCGATAAATGAAGCGCCAGCCTCACATCGGCTGGCGCCAGGACCGATCAGCCGAGCGGCGGCCCGCTACACACTGACCGGCAAACTCTCGATTGTAGCAGCCTGACGAACACCACTCGGGGCCGCCCGCAGGCGCGCAGCACGCTTATCGGGCGGGGCGCACTGGAACGTACTGAGCGCTGTCGCCACGGCGAATCAGCAACACGTGCGTGCGGGCACGATCGAGACGCGACGCGAGTTCACTGAATTGCTTCGCCGTCGTCACGTCCTGATTGTTGAGGGCAAGAATCACGTCGCCCGCACGCAGGCCTGCCCGGGCGGAGGGACCCTCCGAAGTCTTCACGATGACCCCGCCCTTCAATCGTAACTGCTGGCGGCGATCCTCGGGCAGGTCGGTGACGACCAGACCGAGCAGGTTCGCCTCGGCCGGCTGCGCCTCGGGCTTGCCGGGGCGCGCGGCGGCCGACTGCTCAGGTTCGAGTTCACCGACCGTGATCTGCAGTTCCCGTGTGCTGCCCTTGCGCCAGACTTCGGCCGCCACCTTGGTGCCCGGCTGGGTGCTGCCCACCAGACGCGGGAGATCGCTCGAGCGCTCGATCGGCTTGCCCTGGAAGCGCAGGATGATGTCACCCACCTCCACACCGCCCCGCTCAGCAGGACCACCTGCTTCGACGTTGCGAACCAGTGCACCGCTGGCGCGCGGCAGCCCTAATGCTTCGGCCACATCCTTGGTCACCTCGGCAATCCCGACGCCGATTCGTCCCCTGACCACCCGACCCGTGCCCTTGAGCTGGTCGGCGACGCGCATGGCCTCATCGATAGGAATCGCAAACGAGATCCCCATGAAGCCACCGGTGCGGCTGTAGATCTGCGAGTTGATGCCTACCACCTCGCCCGCGAGGTTCAAGAGTGGGCCACCCGAATTGCCAGGATTGACCGCCACGTCGGTCTGGATGAAGGGCAGATAGTCGCCTGTGTCGCGGCCCTTGGCCGAGACGATTCCCGCCGTCACGGTGTTGTCGAGCCCGAAGGGCGAACCAATTGCCATCACCCATTCACCCACTCGCAGCCTGGCGGGGTCCCCGATCTTGAGATGGGGCAGCCCCGTGGCCTCGACCTTGACGAGCGCAACATCGGTACGGCGATCCGACCCGATCAGACGACCGCGGAATTCCCGCTTGTCGGTCATCGTCACGTAGATCTCGTCCGCACCGTCCACCACATGGTGGTTGGTAAGGAGAAAGCCGTCAGCGCTGATGATGAAGCCAGAGCCCACGCCGCGTGGCACCTCGTCGCCAGGCGCACCGCGCCCGCGGGGCGCCTGCTGGGGCGGGCGCTGTCCAGGGGGGAAAAAGCGCCTGAAAAACTCATAAAAGGGATCGTTCTCGTCCATCCCTTCGGGCGTCTGAGGCCGCGCGTTGCCCTGAGCGCCGTCCTTGACGCGCTCAGTGGTCCTGATATTGACCACGGCCGGCCCGGCCTGCTCCGCGAGATCGGCAAAGTTCGGGAGTTGCTTGACGGGCTGAGCCTGAGCCGCAGGCACCGCGAAAAGCAGGAGACCAGGCGTGAGCACTGGCGTGAACAAAACCGCGAGAGAAAAGATCAGACGTTTCATGGTGGCCCTTGATGATTCCCGACTAATTGTCCGCATATACGGGCACACG
>JBIKTA010000532.1:0-2705 GCA_044348315.1 Burkholderiaceae bacterium
CGGCTTTGCCGGCGATATCTGGCCCGTCAATCCCAAATACACCGAGATCGAAGGCCTCACCTGCTATCCGGATGTCGATGCCTTGCCGGGCGTACCGGATGTGGCGCTGGTGCTCGCACCCGCCCGTGAAGTCCCCGACGTCCTGCAGGCCTGCGCCGATCGCGGATGCCGCTCCGCTGTCGTGGTGAGTTCAGGATTCGAGGAATTCGAAGGCGGGTCTGACCGGGTCGCCCGGATGCAGGCCCTGTGCGAACGCGAAGGCATCGCTCTCGTCGGGCCCAACTGCGAAGGCGTATGGTCAGTGCGCAGTCGGGTCATGCTGACCTTCGGTTCGGCGGCCAGGCGAGCGCAATTTACTCACGCACCCATTGCGATCCTGAGCCAGAGCGGCGCGATGGGCGGGGCCATCGCACGACACCTGCAGGACAACGGCTATGGGTGCGCGTATCTGGTGAGTGTGGGCAACGAAACCGCACTGGGCCTGCTCGACTATCTCGACTACATGATCGACCGGGACGACGTGAGGCTGGTGCTGATGTTCACCGAGGGGCTGCGCGACGGTCATCGGCTGACTGCACTCGCCGAGCGTGCGCGGGCGCGCGGCATCGTGCTGGTGGCGCTCAAGTCGGGCAACTCCGATCTGGGACGTCTTGCGGTCGCCTCGCACACCGGCAAGGTCGCGACCGAACCGGCCATCTATCGCGACGTGTTCGACCAGGCAGGCGTCATCACCGTCAACGGTCTGGTCGAGCTGATCGAAGCGGCAGAACTCTTTGTCTGCGCGCCGCTGCCGCGACGGGGCAGTGGCCCGAAACCGGGTGTTTCGGTCTACAGCATTCCGGGCGGAACGCGCGCGCTCACGGCTGACCTCTGCGCGGCACGCGGCGTGGACTTGACCGAGTTCTCCCCCGAAACGGTGGGTGCGCTCGAGGCGCAGCTGCCTGTGTTTGGACAGGCGCGCAATCCGACCGACATGACCGGTCAGCTGCTCTCGCAGCCCGAGATGTTTCACTCCACGCTGTCGATCGTCGCGCAGGATCCGGGTACCGAGGCCCTGATCGTTCAGCTCGCCAATCGGGGGCCGGCCGATGCCAAGACCTATCTCGACACCATTCGCACAGCCGCTCAAACGACAGGCGTTCCCGCATTGATCAGTTTTCTGGGCGACACCCTGCCCGGCACCGAGCGACAGGCTTTTGCCCGCCAGGGTCTGATCTGCGCCCGCGATCCGGGTGACGCCGTCCGCTGGCTCGACTGGCTGTATCAGGCCCGATCGATCCTCGCGACCCCGGCAGCCGACCCAGTCCCCTGGGAGGCCCGCATTCAACCCATCCAGCAGGCCCAGGCGGGCGATACCAGCGACCATGCCACCCAGATGGCATGGCTCGGTGCAGCGGGCGTTCAGGTGCCCGCGTGGCGGCTACTCGAGGCCGGCGCATCAGCCCGCGAAGTCTGTGAAGGGCTCGTCTACCCGGTGGCGGTCAAGGCACTCGCGCAGGATGCCGATCACAAGACCGAGCGGCGACTGCTCGAACTGGGTTTGAATACGCCCGAAGCAGTCGATGCGGCCGCCCAGGCGATCCGCGGGCGGCTCGGACGTGAGGGCGCAACGCTGCTGGTGCAGCAGATGATCACGGGCGGCGTGGAGATGGCCGTGAGCGCGCTGCGCAATGCTGATTTCGGGTTGATTCTCGCGATCGGTAGCGGCGGCGTCATGATCGAGCTGCTCGAGGACATCCGCTATCTCGCACTGCCCTGCGATCCCCGGCAGATCCGGCAGGCGATCGACAAGCTGCGGGGCAAGCGGCTGCTTGAAGGCTTCAGGGGCGCGCCCCCAGCCGACATCGAGGCGCTGGTGTCGGCGGCTTTGGGCGTGGCTGCGCTCGCGCAGGCTCGTGACCTGAGCGAAATCGAAATCAACCCCCTCATCGTCCTGCCCCAGGGACAAGGCGCGGTGGCGGTGGACTGCATCATGCGGAGTCGTCCGTGCTAGGGGCCTGTCGCACGCGCAAGTTTCCCCAATCGCCTCAGTCACGCACCTCGAACAGGGCCTCGAACTCGACCGGCATGTTGCAGTAGAGCGTGCTCACGCCGATCACCGATCGGGTGTGCCGGCCCGCCTCGCCGAACACCTCGACCATCAGGTCCGAAAAGCCATTCATCACCAGCGTCGGGTGCTCGAAATCGCTGGTGCAGTTGATGAAGCCCAAGACCCGAACGACTCGTACGATCCGCGACAGGTCGCCCACCTGGCCCTTGAGCGTACCGAGACAGAAAATCGCCGACATCCGCGCAGCCGCACGCCCCTGGTCGAGGTCGAGCGCATCGCCGATCTTGCCCCGTACCACGACCTCCTCGGTCACCGGGTCGATCGGCCCATGGCCACTCATGAAAACGTGAATGCCCGAGCGCACGGCGCGCAAGCGATTTTCGCGATCGCGCCAGGCAGGCGGGAGGACGATGCCCATTGCAGCCAGTCGGGACTCGGGGGTGGCAGAGCCTGAAACTTGAGTCATCGGAAAGCTTTCGTTCGGGTTGTAAAGTCGCGAGCGTACCGTCAAAGATGGGGCAACGCTCAGTCCCGGCTCTGGCACACTCCACACCATGAACGCATCCGCCATCGCTTTGAACCGTTTCGGCCTCGGTGCGCGGTCGGACGGGTCGCTGCCGTCCGATGCGCGGGGCGATCTGCTCGCGCAAGTGGC
>JBIKTA010000533.1:0-2703 GCA_044348315.1 Burkholderiaceae bacterium
TCGCAGACCGGACAACCGGGCGCCCAGCAGCGGGTTTGCCGCAAATGGGATCGCGCGGTAAGTGGCGGGCTTCATCAGACTATCTCGCCCGCGCCTCGCCCTGGGGCGCAGGCGAAACCATCGGGGGCCGCGGGCCTATGCGGGAGCCCGGTGGCGCGGCAAGCGCCCCAACCCGCATCTCACCGGTTGCAGGATCTCGACGTGCGTGGAGCGTACGATGTGGGATCGGACTATCCATCCCGAGCTGGCCCCGAGCGCGCGCGTCGATCAGTGCCGCCGCGCTCAGCGAAGTCTGCTGGATCCTCAGATGGTTCCAATCGGCATCGAGACGCCTCGACTCAGCCTGGGCATGTTCGAGCGCAACGTGTGTACGACGTGCCTCATGCTGAGCAGTGATCAGGGATAGCGCACAGCCCGCCAGCACCGCGAGCAAAACGATGTTGAACCGGGTCATCGCCGCTCCTCAGGTGCGCTGCGCGACGCGCAGGACGGCAGAACGCGACCGGGGATTGACCCGGACTTCCTCTGGATCCGGAAGCACGCGAGCAATCGGGCGCAATCGCATCAAAACTGGCAGATGCGCACCTGTCACGGGATCGCGAGGCGCGTTGCCGCCCGACTGTTCGGCGATGAACCGCTTGACGAGCCGATCTTCCAGCGAATGGAAACTGATCACCGCCATACGCCCCCCGCTTACCAGACGCTCGCACGCGCCGACGAGTACGTCCGCAAGTTCTTCGAGCTCGCGATTGATGAAGATCCGGAACGCCTGGAAGGTACGGGTCGCCGGATCATGCGCAGACGCAGCGTGCCGCTGACGGCGCCGCACGACCCCTGCGACGAGCTCCGCGAGCTCGCGGGTCGTGCGGAGAGCGGCATCGCCATCGCGCCGGACGCGCGCAGCAATCGCACCTGCAATCTGAACAGCAAACCGTTCTTCACCATACTCCGCAATGACCTTCGCGATCTCTTGTTCACTCGCCTGCAACAACCACTGCCTGACCGACATCCCCCGACCCGGATCCATCCGCATGTCCAGGGGACCGGACTGCTTGAAACTGAAGCCCCGGGCGGGATCATCGAGCTGCGGAGAGGACACGCCCAGATCGATCAAGACGCCGTCGACCTTGCCCACTCCCAGCCGATCCAGAACGCTGCCCAACTCGGAAAACGCCGCATGCACGATCCGGAACCTCGGGTCAATCCAGCCCTCGCCCACACGCACCGCCTCGGGGTCGCGATCCAACGCAACCAAGCTGCCCGTCGGCCCGAGCCGCTCAAGGAGCGCCCGACTGTGCCCCCCTCGACCGAAGGTGCAATCGACATACACGCCCTGATCACGGATCGCCAATGCCTCGATGACCGCCTCGCACATCACCGGACGATGCTCACCTCTCCCGCCCTGCTGCCTCGAGCCCCCCTCTTCAGAAATCAATTCACACCGGCTAGAAGGAAAACGTGGCGATCGACTCCGGCATCCCGGCGGCGATCGTTTGCTGTTCGGCCTGCTGCAGCATTGCGGCATCCCAAACCTCGAAATGGCGCCCCATCCCGAGCAGCATGACCTCCTTGCTGAGAGAGGCGAGCTGCCGCAGTTCGGGCGGAATCAAGATGCGACCCGTACCGTCCATATCCACATCGGAGGCACTGCCCAGAAAGATTCGGGTCCAGGCGCGGGCACTCATCGGCAGCGCCGCGATTTTTTCTCGATGCTGGGCCCACACCGGACGGGGAAAAAGCAGCAGGCAGCCATCCGGCGAGCGCGTCAGGGTGAGTTGGCCCTCACATTGCAGGACGAGCGCATCCCGATGACGGGATGGCACGGTCATCCTGCCTTTGGCATCGAGCGAGAGCGCTGAACCGCCCTGGAACATCGGTCACAATCCCCGGGTCAAAGGAGGCCTGAGTCGGGAAAATTTCCCATAAATCACCACTTTCCTGCACAATTTCCCACTATACGCATACACCAAAACTGGGTCAAGGTGACCCAGTTTCTCGTTCACATGAGCCTGTGAGGCACCGATGAACCGGTGCCGGGAACGATGGCATGGCAGGACATGCGAGGTGGACCTGTAGGCCGGATTCTGTGCGCCGGCTCACGCCGGCGTGACGACCATTCCTCCAGGCGCACGGTTACCCGTGCGCTCGAGCCATCTACCCGTACGCTCGGGCGGACCACCCTGTGCAGTGCAAGCACCGCGCGCGTACCTATTTGATGTTGCTCCGGGTGGGGTTTTGCGTGCCAGCCGTGTCGCCACGACCGCGGTGAGCTCTTACCTCGCCATTTCACCCTTGCCGGCAGCGCCACAGACGGCGCTGCTTGGGCGGTATGCTTTCTGTTCCACTTTCCGTCGACCCGCACCCAAAGGCGCCAGTCGCCTGGCCGTTAGCCAGCACCCTGTCCTGTGGAGTCCGGACCTTCCTCCCGTCGACAGACTGTCGTCTGACAACCGGCGGTCGCCCGGTCCACCCCGCGGCCGGATCTTAAGCGCTTCGGGGCCTGAAAACCAGCGGGTCCCGATAAAAGGCCGGATCGACATTCGCCGGGTCCCACCCCGGCACCCCCATCACTGGCAGAGGGCGCAAACCATCCAAGCCCGTTCCGGCCGGCGCGTGGGCCAGAGCGCGATCAAGCAGCCAAGCTGCCCGCTGATCAATCTGCTCAAGCAAGGCGCCGGGATCCGTATCGATCCAGAGGACCCT
>JBIKTA010000056.1:0-8989 GCA_044348315.1 Burkholderiaceae bacterium
GGGCTTGTTCATTGGTGTGATCCAGGCTGCGACCTCTGTCAACGAGATGACCCTGAGCTTCATCCCGAAGTTGGCTGCCCTCGGTGCGGTCCTCTTGCTTGCTGGAGGCTGGCAGATTGGCGTCCTAGTGGACTACACCCGTCGCCTTTTCGAGCGCATTCCGTTGCTTTTTAGCTGATTCCCTCAGACCCATCACCCGAACCACGAGCCCCCCGATCGATGCCTGCATTGAATTTACTGTTCGAGCAAGTCATTGCGGGCCTCTACACCTTTCTTTGGCCCATGATTCGCATTTCGGCACTACTGCTCACGGCGCCGGTTTTTTCGCTCGATGCTGTGACGCTGCGCGTGAGGATCACGTTCGCCGTGGTGCTTACGATGCTCGTCTACCCACTTGCCGAATGGCCCGTGATCGATCCGGTCAGTGCGGCAGGCTTGCGTGAAGTCTTCAATCAGGTGTTGATCGGTGGCCTCATGGGCTTGATGTTTCAGGTGGTGACCGCTGCGCTCGTGGTGGCAGGCCAGTCGATCTCTGCCGCTATTGGTCTCAGTATGGCGAATATGATCGACCCGAACGTGGGGAACGTACCCGTGATCTCCCAGTTCATCCTGATTCTTTCGACACTCCTTTTTGTTGGCCTGGGCGGGCATACCCTGGTGGTTGCCCTGGTGCTCGAGAGCTTCAGAGCTTTGCCGATTGGTCAGGCGCTCGTGGGTGAAACCTCATTCACGAACCTTTTCGCCTGGTCCTCGCTGATTTTTTCTGGGGCGCTGCTGCTGGCGCTCCCGGTCATGGCCGCATTGCTCTTTGTCAACGTGGGTCTGGGGATCGTGACCCGAGCCGCACCGAGTCTGAACATTTTTGCAGTCGGTTTCGCCGCAATGATTCCGGCCGGGTTTCTCGTATTCTGGGTGTCTCTCAACCACGTGGGCAGTCGAATCGAGTGGTTATGGTTGCAGTCCTTCCTGAGGGTTCGGGATTTGCTGGGGATCACAGGTGGCTGAGCAGAGTGATAGCGGCGAAAAGACCGAAGACCCGACTGCACACAAGTTGCAGAAGGCTCGGGAAGACGGACAGTTGCCGCGCTCAGTCGAGTTGTCCGCTGCGGCCGTCACGATCGGTGCATTGGTCTGGCTGCTCTTTACCGGTCCCGGCGTATTGACGCGACTTGCCAATGGGTTTGCCGCGGGTTTCGTATTTGATCGTCAGATGCTCGAGTCACCCCACCTCTTGCCGGGTTTGTTTCTTGCCCGAATCGGAGAGGGATTGATTCCGGTTGTGCCGATCCTGCTGCTTACGGTGGTGCTGGCTGTCGGCGCGTCGTTCGCGATGGGCGGTATGAACTTTTCGACCAAGGCGTTCGCCCCAAAGGCCGATAAGCTGAACCCACTCAATGGGTTGAAGCGGATGTTTGGCGCAAAGGCAGGTGTCGAATTGGTCAAGGCCATCGCGAAGTGTACGGTGGTCGGATTCCTCTTGTATTGGACCCTGAAGGACAACCTTGCGCAATTGGCGGCGCTGGGCGCAATGAGCGTCGAGCCCGCTCTTGCTGCGACAGGCTCGATGATCCTGCGCGCTGCGGTCATTGTTGCCCTTGGGCTGGTACTGATCGCTCTGATCGACGTGCCCTTCCAGCGATACGATTTCACCAACAAGATGAAGATGAGCCGGCAGGAGATTCGCGACGAGCTCAAGGATATGGAGGGGCGGCCAGAGGTCAAGGCACAGATCCGGCGTCGGCAGCGAGAGATCGCGACGCAGAAGATGATGGCCCGGGTCAAGGACGCCGACGTGGTGATCACCAACCCTGAACATTTTGCTGTTGCGCTCTCGTATGACCCTGCGTCCGATGGCGCGCCGATCGTGGTCGCGCGCGGTATCGATCACCTCGCGCTGCGGATCAGAACCGAGGCTCGCCAACACGGTATCGAAGTATTCGAGGCACCGCCGCTTGCGCGAGCCTTGTATTTCACGACTGATGTCGAGCAGCCGATTCCGGAGGGGCTGTATGTCCCCGTGGCGCAGGTCGTGGCCTATGTGTTCAGTTTGTCCAGCGCGCGACCCGGCCACTCCCCGATGGATCGACCGCGCCCGAAGGTACCTGCGGATATGCGATTTGACACTGCGGGTCAGCGGGAGGCCGCGTGACCACGATTCTGGACTCGCGCCCTGGCAGTACCGAGCAGGCCACGTTTGAGCAGGCCTGGATGACACGAGGCATCCTTGCTGTGACCGCGGCGAGCAACGATGATCTTGATCAGTGGGGGAGGGGGTTCGCGCGGTACGTCCGGTCCCGGCGAGGTTCGAGTCTCGAGATTTACCTGCCGTCGACTCGGGAGGCCCTGATCGATCGATTCAATGAAATGCTCAGGGCCCTCAGCGTGGAGCGTGCCCGTGCCGAGGCGCCCGCCGAATCACCCGGGCGAGTCATTCTTGTGCCGGATGTCCGTGCCTTTGACTCGCCTGAGGGCCATCTGCTCTCGCGTCTGGTGACCGATTTTCCCGGCGCTGCGACCCGGCTCGTTCTCCTGATTGACCCCACCGAATGGGCGAGGAGCCAGCCCCATTTGTCGACCTTGGGGCGTCAGGTTCAACGAATGGATATTTCGTCCCGGAAGGATCCGGATCGAACTGTAGACCTTCCCAAGCTGGACCACGCTCCGCTGCTCGCTGCGGATGACCGGGCGGGGTCCATCGGTGGCGCGCCCCTGCAGCCGCCGCACAAACAACCCATGATTGATCTTGAGGTGTCTCGACGCCCTTCCTTTAGCTGGCTCGGCGCAGGCGCTCTGGTGACGGCGCTATTGCTGATTTCCGCTTTGATCGTTGTTCTGTTGCACCGCGAGCGTGGGCCTGGCGCGGGTTTCGAGCCTCGCTCGGCTGCTGAACGATCAAAGGAGTCAGTTCCTGCGCCTCAAGCAGCCGTGCACTCTTTAATCCCGCCCGTTTCTGGAGCCTAGTCCATGTCTGAGGACGTCCCGGTCTTTCGCTCTGATGCGCCGCATCAGGTTGCAGTCCAAAAGGTTGGCGGCGATGCAGTCGGTCCTCATGCCTCGCACGATGAGCCTGGCGAGTCGCGAAGAATCGTCGATAACGTCGTCTTCGCGCCATTGGATGAGCCGAAATCTTTGTCCGACTTGGACATGGCGTCCGACTTGGACATGGCGTCGGAGTTCTCGGTTGCACAAACGACGGGAAGCGACGCCTCACCTGACGCCAATCCGGCCCAGCGGGCGGCAGTGTCCCCGGAACCCGAGACTCCGGCTGATCGCGCTAGGCGTATCCGACGGCTATCACCTGATCTGATGGATCGGGTGGCAATGGTTCGCGCGGAGCTCGAGGCGACTGCGGTGATTGTCGATGGCGTCATCGCCTCATTTGCTGACTTCAACCCCGATACCTTGGGTCTGTCTGACCCTTCCGTTGCTCAAGGTGTCCTGCCTGACGCTGCCGTTGCAGCCAAGGAGCCCGCATGAATTCCACCTCAGTCCGTGACCCTGCAGGCGGCGGTGACGATATCGATCTGGTAGCAAAGCTGGCTCTGGATTCCGCCGAAGTCGCGAGCCGTTCAGCTCGTGCCGCCGCCCACACAGCCAGCAAGCTTTCCGAGGCGAGTGCGAAGTTCGACCTCGCGCTCGCACGCCAGCGCAAGCAGACGATCCTCCTGGCAAGCTTCGGGGGCTTCGTGGTGTTGCTCGCCTTTGCGATGTTTCTCGCGTCGTCAATCCAGATGCGCGGCCGGGTCACCCAGGTCAATGCCATGCTGGGTGTTCTGGCGACGCGAAGTGTGGAGTTACGTAGCGGCCTCGATCAGATTGCGCCGCTGGCTGAACGGGTTGAGGGGTTCGCAACTCAAGTTGCCGCAATGAACAGGATGCAGCGCGAACTTCAGGCCAGTGTCCAGCGAATGGATCAAACCCTTGCCACGCTTCCGGCGGCGCCTGTGGCGGCTGTGGTTCCACCGCCGACGCCCGCGCCCGCTGGCGGGGCTGCAGCTTTAAAAGCACAGCCTGCCACCTCAAAGCCGGTTGCGCCGGTTGAGTCCTCCGAGCAGGTTGCTGCGCGAGAAAAATTGCTGCGGCAGACCCTCGATGCGGCGCAGGCGGTCGCGACGCAGGCGCGGGCTCTTGAGAGCAATCTTCGCGCTCAATCGGCGGCGTTATCGGGGCTTGGCACCCGGGTGTCCGCAATTGAGCGAAGCGTTGCCGCTCTGCCCGATATGCAGTCCGATCTGAAGGCTCTTCTGCGAGGCGAGCAAGCCCGTGCCTCGGCCCTCGAAAAGGTGGTATCAGAGCGTGAACGGGAAGAGGGTCTCAGAAACGAGCGCGAGCGCTTCGTGCAGTACCCGCGCCAGACAAATCCTCCGGGAGCGCCACAGACTGGTGCGCCTGGGCCACAGACCGATACGGGCGTGATCCGGCGGTGATGGCTTATTCCGCCCGCAGCCCGTATTTATTGATTTTTTCGATCAAGGTGGTTCGCTGCAAGCGAAGAAGGCGTGCGGTCTGAGAGATATTGCCATCCGAGCGATTGAGGGCTTGCACGATCAGGCTCTTCTCGATTTCTGCCAGATGATCCTTTAGGTGCAAGCCGTCGTTGGGCAAGTCAAGGACGGATCCAGGGGCGGTGTTTACCCCGTCTTCGACCATCATCACGATTTCTTCGACCGATTTAACACCTTCTGGCACTGTGACGCCGATCGTCACATCCGGGGCTTCGATGGTGGCCATCTGAAGCCCGTTTGTGGGCCGTGTTGCGTCGGATGCAGGGTCAAGCAAAAGATCGAGGTCGTTTTCACTGCCCGTGTCCTGCACGTCGACGTGCTCGCGCGGTTCGATCGATGGGGATTGATCTGCGCGCATCTGGACCATTTGGTTAGCGAAAACCCGCATGCCACGGGGCAACATCGACGACGGGACCGAGTCCAGGCTCAGGCGAGAGCCCGGAAACAGCACGGTCAGACGGTCGATCAGATTCGATAGCTCGCGAATATTGCCAGGCCATTCGTAGCATTGAAATAGATGGGCGACGTCGTCTCCCATCCGAACCGGCGAATTGCCCGGAGCCGCCAGTCGCCTGGCGAAATGCTCGACGAGGGCGGGTACGTCCTCGAGCCTCGAACGTAAGGGCGGCATTTCAACCGGGAGCACATTCAGACGGTAAAACAAATCCTGACGGAAATGTCCCGAGGCGATCTCGCTCTCGATGTCACGATGTGTGGCCGCCACGATGCGTACGTCGATCGGTACCGGTCGGTTCGAGCCGATCGGATCAATGGCGCGCTCCTGCAACACCCGCAGCAGTTTGACCTGCATGTCGAGCGCAAGATCACCGATCTCATCGAGAAAGAGCGTCCCGCCGTGAGCGAGCTCGAAACGACCGATTCGATCAGCCAGAGCGCCGGTAAACGCCCCCTTCCGATGTCCAAACAGCTCACTCTCGATGAGCTCCTTCGGGATTGCAGCGCAGTTGACCGGCACAAAGTGAGCGTCCCGTCTATCGGAGAGCTCGTGAAGGGCCCGAGCGACCAGCTCTTTGCCGGTTCCGCTCTCTCCCAGAACGAGGACGGTCGAAGATGAGCGCGCAATCGCCTTGATCAGCGATCGCACCGCGTTTACGGCTGTACTGGAGCCGATGATCGCCTCCAGGCCCTTTACCTGAGCACTACCTCGCACTTTTTTTATGCCTGAACGGTCTTAGATATCATGAGCCGAGCCGGAGTATAGTCGTTAACGCATTCAATCGGATGATCCTCTTCCTCTCTTTCTTGAGTCTCGGGTTCGCGCCACTCAAGTCGGCGGTGCTGCGGTCGATTCCTCTACCAGAACCCCGGGCGAGCAAAGCCTTGCGCGCCATCGACGACGAATCCAGGAGCCGCCAATGAGGACACGTACTGCGATGTACGCGCTGTTTTTATCAATTACCTTATCCGGGTGCGCGGGGTTTTCAAAGGGGTTTGGCTCTTCCGCCGAAGTGGCGTCTAGCACTTCGCCTGTGAAGCTGGTGGTGTCCCCCCCTTCAGCTCCGGTTGCCGCAACGGCTCCGACACCCCCTCCAGTGGACCGACGCCGGCCGATCCAGTCAACCGGTTACGCAGTGATCAGCATTCAGCCGCATTCACTACCCGCCCAGCAGCGATTGCTGGCGATTCGCGCGGCGCGCCTCGATGCGTATCGAGGTCTGGCCGAGCAGGTGTATGGGCAGTTTCTGGACGGCGCGACGACGATCGCCGACGCTGTATTGCGCAGCGATCGTGTCAGGGCGAGGGTTGAGGGCATCATTCACGGAGCGGAGGTTGTGGGCATCAACCCCGTCGGTCAGGATACCTACGAACTGACCCTGTCGCTGGATCGTGACGTCGTACGCGAGCTTCGTGCGCTATACCTTGAAGAGACCCGCGCTCAGATCCGCTGATCACCGGATCAGGAGAGCTTCGTGCCGCTCGCATGGACGCCTGAAATGATGGCATCGGAACCACTGATGTGGCGTCCTTCTTGGGTCGCTGCGATTCGCGCTGGGACACTGTCGCTCCTTCTGTTGTCGGCATCCGCGAGCGTGCACGCCGATGGGGCTGTCGCAGCCGATGCATCGGCCAGTACAACGCGTCTCGAGCGAATCCGCGAGTCTTTGGTCGATCGAGCTCTGGAAGCGCCGGTGCGCGTGACATCAAACGCCTGGGTGGATGAATCCGGACAGTTTCGGCACGTTACGAGGCTTTTTTCCGACCTTCGAGCTCGAGCGCTTGCTGATCTTGATCCCGGCACCGAGGTACGACCGGCATTGTCCGTCAAGGCGTCAGGTGCGGCTTCGACTCAGTCCTCCATGCCCGAAGGGACTGACTCGGTGCGTCCTGCTGCGCCCGCCTCGCCGCCGGCCCCGTCGTCCCGTGCTGCAATGGGTCAAGCTTCTGCTGTATCGGCATCCTCAGCGCCTGCTTCCGAATGCACGCGGCGCTCGGATGGTCTGAAGCGCCAGGCGCAGATCCGGATCGATACGCGGCCTTTCGATGGGGCTCACGGCCGGGCAAAGCTTGTCGACCTTGCCGAGTTCGCTCGTGTCGAGTTGGTTCGTCAAGCTAGAGGTGCCGCCCTGCTCCAGCCCGTGACGATCGAGGGGCTGCCTGGCAATCTTTACGACTACCGACTGGCGAGCAATGGAGTGTTTGATACGCCCTATTTTGTCGATATTGAGGTGAGGTCGACAGGGGTGCCTGACCGCAGTCTCAAACCAGGGGCGCCCCTGGAGGCTCGTGACATCACGCTTACGCTTTCGCTGGTCGAGCGGGCCGCGGATGTTGTCGTGGTGAGCCGCTCGTATCCGATTTCGCTGTCAGGGGTGACGCCGGCCGTAGGGCGAGCCGACTGGAGTGCTCTGGCCGGGCCCTTGATTCGCCGCCAGGTCGAGGAGTGGGTGCGCTTGGCAGAAGAGTCAGCGGGTTGCGAGCCGTTTCGGGTCAGGGGCGACCTTCAGGCTAACTCGACCTTACAGATTCCCGTGGGCGCCGGCGCGGGGGTGCGGGTGGGCGACCGCTGGCTCCTTTCCGACTCAGCCAGAGTCCCTTCTCGCGTACTCGAGCGCAGTGCGATGGAGGGTCTGCGCATCGCTCAGGTTATCGCAGTGGGTCGCCACAGCGCGACCTTGCGTCTAGAATCGTCCGATGGTCGTACTGCCGGATCGCTCGGTCCGGATCGAGGTGTGCAATGGGTCGCTGTTCCTCTCTGATCTCGCCAGCTCAATCCAAGCGCTGCCTGTTGGCATTGACCGTGGCGTCTGTCCTGGGTGTATCGCAGGGGGTGCTCGCTCAGGCGCCTTCCGTACCGGCGCCGCTCTCCGAAGCGTTTCCGTCCCGTCTTCCTCAGGTTGCCCCCGCGCCGTCCTTGAGCCATGCCGGGGGCGGGTGGCAGTACATGGTCCGAAGTGGCGATACGCTGGATCGCATCATCGCCCAAACGCAGGCGGCCAGCCCCTTTTCGATTGCGTTCCTGCGGGAGGCTTTTGCCAGACTCAACCCTGCCGCGCTACCCCGTGGGCCGCAGGGGCCGCTGCTTGCTGGCACTTTGCTGCGCGTCCCGGATTCGGCGGAGTTACGCCGGCTCGCATTTCCAGAACTTGAGCCTTCGCGCGCGACTTCGGTTTCGGGTGGGCCACACCCTGACCACTCCAGTGCCCTGACTGCGGCCCAGCGCGAGGAAGCCGAGCGCCGCAGCTGGGTACGATATCCGTGACGGGTTGTGAGTGGTCGCGCCTGAGGCGATCGGCCCCCTGCAGCGCTATGCCGCGCTCGTAGCTGAACAGCCTATCATTCGTCTCGCGGAGCCACTGGCCCGGCAGCTTGGTTTGCGCGAGGGGCAGGTTGTGCAAGCCAGTCTGCAAATGGAAGCGGACGGCGTGGCGCTGAAGCTCGAGGAACGACTGTTCATGCTCCCGGCCGGGTGGCAGCGGTATGCATCGGGCGATATGCGCTGGTTTCAGGTTTCGCGGCAAGCGGGTGGGATGCTGGGTCTGAAACTTTTGCCGCCTGGCGCTTCGCCACCTTCGGCAGCGACCGGCTCAGGCGTCCCGGCACCTCTGCAGGCAGGCCTGCCTGCGCAGGGGAGTCCAGCCCCGATGAGCGCACCCACTCCGCCTGCCACCGGGTCGCTATTTGCCCACCTTTCAAGTCTCTTGTCGAGGCCCCTGAGCTTCGATTCCTTGTTCAACGTTCTTCGACCCGGGATGCTTGAATCGGCCGTGTTGGCTCAGCAGGGTTCATCCCATCTGGCTGCGGCCGTGTCAGCCTTGCGGCTTCGCGTTGATACGATTTCAGCGCAGTCCGTCCAGCAGGCCTTCTGGGCGAGCGGGCTTTGGTCTGAGGCCATGCTCTCCATGGGAAGAATGACCGCGGCACAGGATCTCAAGATACTGCTTCGGCAGGTGCTCCGGTCGATCGGCGCGCGTTCGCCGGTTGGGGAGCAGATTGAATCTGCGCTCGGCGAGTTGGAGCGTAGC
>JBIKTA010000534.1:0-2697 GCA_044348315.1 Burkholderiaceae bacterium
CTCGATGTCGGCGTCTCCGCCTGGCGAGCCCATACATCGCCCGACGCAGGCCTGATCCCAGAGGGAGGACGCGGTGACTGAGATCTCGACAATCTACGTGCTGCTCACCGTCGGGACGCTCTTCGGCTTGCTGGCGCTGGGCGTCTGGGTGGGTCTCGCGCTGATGGGGACGGCACTCATCGCCATGACACTCTTTTCGGCGCGACTGCCCGGCGATGCGATGGCAACCACCGTCTTCGGCTCCTTGAGCGCGTGGACGCTCACCTCCCTGCCGCTCTTCATCTGGATGGGCGAGATTCTTTACCGATCCAAGGTCTCCGAATCGATGTTCAAGGGACTCGCCCCGTTGATGGCGCTGATGCCGGGTCGGCTGGTTCAGGTCAACGTCGGTGCCTCGATGGTCTTTGCTGCGATCTCGGGCTCGTCGGCTGCGACCTGTGCCACGGTCGGCCGCATCACCATCCCCGAATTGCGCAAACGCAATTACCCCGACCGACTGGTGATCGGGTCGCTCGCGGGCGCGAGCACGCTGGGACTCTTGATTCCGCCGTCCATCATCATGATCGTCTACGCGGTCGCGGCTGATGTCTCGATCAACAAACTCTTCGCCGCAGGTGTGATACCCGGCGTTGTGTTTGGCTGCGTGATGATGGCCTACAACGCGGTCTGGTCCTGGGCACGGCCGGACAGCATCCCGGCCGACGACATACGCATGAGTCTGGCCTCCCGGATTCGGGCAACCGCACACTTGCTGCCAGTCATGCTCCTGATCGTGGTCGTGCTGGGCTCGATCTACGGAGGGTTCGCCACCGCAACCGAGTCGGCCGCTTTCGGGGTGGTGGGCGCCCTCGTGCTCGCCGGCTTCGAGCGGGCGCTCTCCTGGCGGTTTTTCGTCGAGACCGTCTACGGCGCGATGCGCACGACCACAATGATCCTGCTGATCATCGCAGGTGCGGCCTTTCTGTCGCTCGCGATGGGCATGTCGGGCATCCCCGCGCTCCTTGCCCAGTGGGTCGGATCGCTGGGTCTGTCCACGGGCATGTTGCTGGTCGCCTTGGCGCTCTTCTACATCCTGCTCGGCTGCGTGCTCGATGGCATCTCGATGATCCTGCTTACCATGGCCATCGTGCTGCCGATTGTCAACGGCGCCGGCATCGATCTGATCTGGTTTGGCATCTTCATCGTCTTCGTCGTCGAGATGGCACAGATCACGCCGCCGGTCGGCTTCAACCTGTTCGTTCTGCAAAATGCAACCGGACGCGACATCGCTTACGTGAGCCTGGCTGCCCTACCCTATTTCCTGCTGATGATCGGGATGCTCTTTGTCATCTGGTACTGGCCTGCCATCGTGACGTGGTTGCCGGCACGAGTCGGCAACCCCTGAAAATTTTTTTGATGAATTGTTAGTACACCAACGATCTGCAACAATGGAACCACACAAACGGAGAAACACATGGCTGATCTGTCACTGAACTTCTGCGGCGTCCAGTTCAAGAACCCCATCGTCATCGCGTCGCTCGAAACGACCAACAGTCCCGAGGTGATCCGCGAGTGCGTCGACGCGGGCGCCGCCGGCATGATCATCAAGACGCTGACCGACATCGAGGACATGGCGCGCCTCACGCAAAACTCCAAGTACGCGATCCTCAATGAGCGCAACGAACTCATCAAGGGTAAGGTCAACAAGAACTACGTCTTCTACAGCCGTTCGGGCTACTCGAGCACCGGCTTGCGCGAGTGGGTGCCCTACATGAAAGAGTTGCGCCAGTACGCGAACGACCAGGGCTCGCACCTGATCGGCAGTGCAGGCGGAAAGACGGTGCAGAGCTGGATCGACATCTGCCGCACGATCGAGGACTGCGGGCTGCCCATGGTCGAACTCAACTTCGGCTGCCCCCACCCTGCAATGATGCCTGGGGTACACGGCGGCTCGATGATCGGACAGGACCCCGAAGTTGCCGCCGAAGTGACGGCGCGCGTCTGCGAGGCCGTCAAGATCCCCGTGGTGATCAAGCTCACTCCGGATCAGTCGCGTTTGCTCGAGGTGGCTCGCGCGGTCCGCGATGCGGGGGCGGCCGCAGTGACTGCGACCAACCGCTACACCGGCTTTTCGGTCGACATCGAGACCGGCAAGCCGCGGCTCGGCGGTCCGGCTGGCATCGGCGGGGTCTGGGCCAAGCCGCTTTCGCTTCGCTGGGTCCACCGCATCTACAACGAGCTCGGCATGCCGGTCACCGGATCGAACGGCATCTACGATCATCGTGATGTCGTCGAGTTCATCATGACGGGTGCCCCGCTCGTCCAAGTCGGCTCGGTCCTGATGCTCAAGGGCATCAAGTATCTGCCCAAGATCATCAGCGGCCTCGAGGAGTTCATGGATAGTCATGGCTACCCCGATATCGAATCGATGACCGGGATCGCCTCACGCGCGGCCGTCAAGGACTACGGCGATCAGTTCAAGAAACCCCGCATGCACAGCGAGGTCAACCACGAGAGCTGCCGCAACCCCAAGTGCACGATCTGCATCCAGACCTGTTTTTACGACGCACTGGCGCAGGGGCCGGGCAAGGTTGCCTCGTTGAGCGACAACTGCATCGGCTGCGAGATGTGCACCCAGACCTGTCCCTTCGACTCCACCAGCATGCACACGACCACCGAGGAAGACCGGGCCAACGCCACCTTCTTCAAGATCCCCGA
>JBIKTA010000057.1:0-8959 GCA_044348315.1 Burkholderiaceae bacterium
GAACCTCAGGATGAACTCGAAGCCTACCTGGCGCTGCGCGTCCAGAGCGGCGAGGCACTCTGGGGACTCTACCCGCCGAGCGCGCAAACACGCGCCCAGCACGAGGCCTGGGTGAGAGCGGGCAGTCCATCCGATCGTCTCATCGTCGGATGACCGGCCGCCCTCGCCACACTCTGGAGTTGTTCGATGACCAACCCCCACTTGCCCTCGGACCGCATCGCGCTGATCCGGCGCTATTTCGATGCCTGCAATGCTGCCGACCTCGATGCACTGCTCGCCTGCTTCACGCCGGACGCCGTGCACTACTTCCCCCCCGGACTTCCGGAGATCCCCTGGCGGGGCGCTCAGACCATTGCATCGAAGTGGATCTGGTGCGTCGAGAACCTCGGATCGCAGTGGACGATCGAAAAGATTCTCGTGAGCCACGACAGTCCCGAAGCAGTCATCGAATGGACCCACTGGAAGCGCCTGTCCGGCACCGCGCAGCGCGGCGACGAGTGGTATGTCTTCTGCCCCGATACCGGACTCATTGCAGAGATCCGCGCCTACTACGCCAGCCCGGCCGTCAGCGACCCCGCCACGCTGCCCCGCGTTCAAGGCACTCATATGGGCGAGCTGGTCGGCTTCGACTATGCGGGCAGGGGCTACCACCTGCGCTGGGAATGAAGTGCAGCGCGGAATCGGAACACACCATGTACATCAGCGAGCAACTCCTCAATCCCGACAGCAGACGACTCCGACTGTCCACCCAGCTCGGTGTGCGCAACGTTGTTCTTGACAACCGTGGCACCGATCTGGTCTCGACCCGTGGAGGCGTCTCTCTTTGGGACGCAGCAAAGCTCGGAACCTATTTGCGCTGGGTCGAGAGCTTTGGACTCTCCGTCGACGTCTTCGCGCTTGACGTCGGCTCGATCCTCCTCGATTCGATCGTAGACCTTGAGTCAGCGAAGAAGAGCCGCGCGATTCTCGCGCAAAACGTGCAGATTGCAGCAGAGGCTGGACTCACCTGTCTCAAGTACAACCTCCAGATGGTGGGCATCACACGCACGGGCCTGAAGCCTGGCCGCGGCGGTTGCAGCAATTCGGCCTTCTGCATGGCCGACTACAGCGCCGGGGCCGATCAACGACACAGCTACTGGGGGGTGGGTTACCCGAGCGCGCAGGAGGAGGGCGGCAGCGACTCCAGCGCGCTGTGCGGGCAGAAGATGGCTCGCGAAGTGCCCCCCGTGAGCGCGCAGCAGGGTTGGGATGCGATCGAGTTTCTGGTCGAGGGGCTGGTACCCGCCGCCGATTCGGCGGGCGTGCGTCTGGCCTGCCATCCCCACGATCCTGCCTATCCGCCCGGCGGCCTGAATGGGATCGAGCACGTGGTCGGAAGCGCGGACGGTATCCGCCGATTTCTCGCGCTCTCCGGCTCGCGTCATCACGGTCTCAATTTCTGTCAAGGCACGGTCGCGGAGATGTTCACTGAGCCCGCCAAGGCACTGATTCCGGTAATCGAGGAATTCGCCTCCACCGGCCGGATCTTCATGGTCCATTTCCGGAATATCCGCGGCGGGTATCTCGACTTCGAGGAGGTTTTCCCGGACGAGGGCGACGTCGACATGCTCCAAGCCATCCGGGCCTACAAGCGCGGAGGCTATCGCGGCCCGCTTTGTCCGGACCACGTGCCCATATCGGACCTCGATCCCGATCGCGAACGTTTCATGGCCTTCGCACTGGGCTACACGCGCGGTCTGCTGCAAGCCGCCGACCTCTGAGTCAGATCATTCGCGCGACCCTGATCACACTCTAATGCATTCAACCCGAGCATCAAGGAGACTCATCATGAAAAGACGCCACTGGTTTGCTATCGCTGCCGCTGCGCTGACGCTGAGCAGCGCCGCTGCGCTCGCGCAGGAATCCTGGCCGTCGAGGCCGGTGAAGATCATCGTGCCGTTCCCACCCGGCGGCGCTTCCGACACGATGGGTCGGCTGATCGCAGGCGGCTTGAGCAAGGAGATCGGTCAGCCAGTCGTTGTCGAGAACATCGGTGGCGCCGGAGGAATGGTCGGTACCGGCAGAACGGCAAAGATGCCACCCGATGGATACACACTGCTGCTTTCGGGCGTGGGCAGCAACGCCGTCATGCACGGATTGCATCCCAACCCCGGCTACGACTCGCTCAGGGATTTCGTTCATATCGGACAGATCCAGTGGGGACCGAATGTGCTGGTGGTGAACGCTGGCCAACCCTTCAAGACCGTCCAGGAGTTGCTGGCCCACATCGTGAGTCACCCCGGCAAAATGACTTACGGCTATACCCATGCCGCATCGGGTCACATGGCGATGGCCTTGCTGACACAGGTGGGCGGGAAAGACGGCAAACCACTCGACATCGTCGGCGTAGCCTACCGTGGCGGCGGTCCACTTCTGCTTGACGTGCTGGGCGGGCAGGTGCCGATGGTTTTCCTCGATCAGCAATCGCTGATGCCGCACCTCAAGGCCGGCAAGCTGCGCGCGCTCGCGGTCACCAGTGCCAAGAGAAACCCCCTGCTACCGGACATCCCTACCCTGGCTGAGGTCGGCATCGAGGGCTATGAGGCAATGTCATGGTCCGGACTTTCGGCGATCCGTGGCACTCCCCAGCCCATCATCGACCGACTCGACGCAGCCATGCGGCGCGCGATGGCATCGCATGAAATCCGCGATCGTCTCGAGTCCCAGGGCTTTGTCGTTCCGCCGCCTGGCGGCGCGCATTACACCCGGTACATGAGCGAGCAGATCGCCCTGTGGACCCGGGTGATCAAGGCGGCGGGGATCAAGCCGGAGTGAGCCGGGTGTGAGCGCGAGGTCGGCGGCATACAGGCCGCCGCCCCGGGATCCGGTCGGAGCTTCGCTACTTGCCCTTGAGATCCAGTTGGTCGATCAGCCGCCGGTAAGCGGGCTCCTCCTTCTCCCAGATCGCAAGGGTCTCGGAGGGTGTCAGGAAGCTCTCGGCCATCCGATTGTCGATGAGGAGTCGCTTGAAGGGGGCTTCGTTCATCGCCAACCTCAAGGCGCTGCCGAACCGCTGCGCGATCGCGTCCGGTAGCCCCTTGGGCCCGACGATCGAGAACCGGGGAACCAGTGTCGTCGCGACACCGAGTTCACGCATCCCGGGCACATTGGGCCAGAACGGCACCCTCTCATCGGCCACGACTGCAAGCGGCCTGATATCCGGGCGGGCAAGATCGCCGACCACGATATCGAGTTGTCCCGAGATCGCGGCAAGCACTGCATCCGTAGCACCCTTATACGGCACGTGGTTGAGTTTCAGCCCAAGCTGGGCCGCGGTGTTCTCCATGGCGATGTGCGGCAGCCCTCCCACTCCAGGACTGGCATAGGCGATCTTCCCGGGATGGGCGAGTGCCTCGGCCTGGAAATCCTTGAAGGTCTTCCACCGGTGGTCGCTCTTGACCGAGATGGTCGGGACCGCCATCGCAACGTTGGCAACTGGAGAAACGTCCCGGTGGGTGAGCGCAAGGGACATCTGGTAGGGCCTTGCCAGCAGGGTCGGCGAAGGCGTGTACAGGAGCGTGTAGCCATCCGGTGGCGCCTGCATCAGCTTCTGAAGCGCAATGATGCCACCTGCCCCCGGCACGTTCGTCACGGTCACCGGTACCCCCAGCGCGACCTGGAGACTCGGGGCCAGGGCGCGGGCGGCGAGGTCATTGGTCCCGCCCGGCGGAAACCCGATCATGATCTGGATCGGTCTCCTCGGCCAATCGGCCGAGCTGGCCTGAGCAAAAGCGAGTTGCGGCAGCCCCATCGACGCCAGACCAACAGCAGCAAGACTTCGAAGGGTATCGCGACGGCCAACCTTCCCCGCTGTCAGCAACGACGGCTTTCTGTGAGAGTGAAAATCAGGCATGGCAATGTCTCCTTTTAGTTCACGGTTGTGCTTACCATTGGGCCGTCCGCAGTGGCCGAGGCCATTCGACCGCTACAGACACATCAAGCAGGAGATCCTTCAGGCTTTCGCGAACCGCCGCGTACCGTGGGTCGCAAAATAGGTTGCAGTGCTCACCCGGATCCTGCTCCAGATCGTAAAGCTCCCCTTCGCGCGGCATCGAAGAGGCTGGCTCCCCATGCCAGACGACCAGCTTGAAATTGCGATGCCGCAGCATGGTCGTGTGCACGGGCGGGCTGAATGCGTGCCCGCTGTCGCGGTATTCGGACAGGGCCCATTCGCGCCAAGGCATTTCGGGGTTCATGACCAGAGACATCAGGTCGCTACCCTGCGTCTGGAAAGCGCCGGGAACGTCCGCTGCCGACAGGATCGTGGCGGTCAGATCGATGCTCTGGACCAGACTCGCAATGCACAGTCCCGCCGGAACCGCGCCAGGCTGATGAATGATGAGCGGCACCCGCACCACCGGCTCAAACAGCATCGGACCTTTCAGCATCAGGGCATGGTCCCCGAGCATCTCGCCATGGTCACTTGTGAATATGATCAGAGTGTCCTCAAGCTCGCCACGGTGTTCGAGGACGTCGAGGATTCGTCCGACTTCGGCATCGATGAGCGCAACCATCGCGTAATACGACGCAACGATCTCGCGCAGTTCCGATTCGGAGTATTCAGAAAACCCGGGTGCATGCCCTGCGTAGGAACGCTGGCTGTATGCACGCAGCACGCTGGGCTTTGACGCCAGTTCCGCGATCGAGCCGGAGGGCAGGGGCAATTCACCCGCATCGAATCTCGCTCTGAAGGCATCCGGAGCCCCGAACGGATGATGAGGGTCGAAGAAATTGGCCATGAAATAAAACGGCGTTTCCTTCGGGCGGGTCTCGTCCTCGATGAAGTCGATCGCCTCCTGTGCAATCCAATGACTGTAATGGGCCTCCACGGGCACCCGGTCGAGCGGGAGCGCGGTCTTGGAACTGTTGTTGCCCTCAACCGGCCTGCGGGGTTGGTCGAGTACGGCGGCCTTGTAGACGGCGGGATGATGCCTCTGAAGCCAGGCGTGATAGGCGTTGTGCCTCGAGGGGTGATTGGGGCTGTGCGACCACTTGTAGACGCGATAGCCGTCATCGAGTCGGGGCTCCGCGTCCAGACCGGCAAGCGGTGCAAGATGCTGCTTGCCCACCATGCCGCAGTCGTAGCCTGCAGCGGCGAGCGCCCTGGACAAGAGGGGCAGCCCCCCGGGCAACGTTACGCCATTCGCCCAGAGTCCGTGGTTGCGTGGATAGAGACCCGTCGCAAAGGTGGCTCGGGACGGGCTGCAGATCGGGTTTTGCACATAGCAGTTTTCAAAGCGTGCGCCACCCGCGGCGAGCCTGTCGAGGCGGGGCGTCAAGGCGTGCCGATTCCCATAGCAGCCCAGGGAATCAAAGCGCTGCTGATCGGTCATCAGCACAAGGATGTTTCTGCGTCGGGTCATCGGTTTACCCTCGTCTGGGCGGCGAAAGATCGGGCGCGGAGGCGCTTTGGCTCGGCCGGACCCAAGTGTCGACGATCTCGCACAAGCGGGTCAGTCTGACCACCGCATCCTGGGCGAGCGATTGGTCGATATCGGAACTTCCGATGACATTGCGCCAAACCGCACGGCCCGCCAGGAAGCCGCTCGCTCCCTCGCGACACGCCCACTCGACGGCTTTGGGAAAGTTGTCCGGATCTACGCCAGACGACAAGACCACCCACGGTCCCCGAATCGCACGGGTCAAGCGCGCGCAAGCGCCGCGTACGGCACCTTCACCGCCCTGCCCTTTGAGCGGCACTTCCGCCTTGTACAAATCGGCCCCCATGTCGCCGAGTTCCTCTGCGGCCGCCTGGATTCCATCATTCAAGTCAAAAGGACGACCATCTCGTGGCCTTCGCGAAACCGGCTCGATGATGCTCAGCAGACCTGCACGGTGACATCGATCCACGAAATCCTGGACCATCTGCCGCCGAGCATCCGGGGATTCATCGGGTCGCCAGATGACGAGTAATTTGAGGGCTACGGCACCCTCAGTCTTGAGTTGCCGGGGATCGACCGATTCGTCGATGCATGCGCTCGCTACGATCTCGTCCGGGCTGGATGAAAACTGATCGGCTGCCGCAATCAGGGCCGATCCAGCCGACACGACACGAGCATCGAGGGCCGCCCGCCACCCGAACTGCCGATCGATCAGAACGGCCGACGCAAGCGGCGAGAGCGCCTTCAGCACTGCGAGCTTGAATCGGGTCAGTTGCAGATCGGTGACCGGATGCTGCTGGTGCTCGGCAAACATCGCACGCATCGACTCGCGCTGATCGATCGCCAGCATTGCAAATGCGCCGGAGGGCCTCGCCAAACGATCAAGTCGGTGCGATTCAGCCACCCTGGTCTCCGCTCGCCGAATCGGCTACGTGAACGAGTTCCGTCTTGTACTGCTTCATGGATTTCCTCAGACTGGCCGGAGGTGACTTGTTGGTAAAAATTTGCTGGATATCACCAAGGTGACCGACCAGAACGGATGCGCTGCGCCCGAATTTGCTGTGATCGACCACGAGCACGCTCCGACGCGCGCGCCGCATCATGAGACGAACGACTGCCGCTTCGCTCTCGTAATAATCCAGAATGTTGCCTTCGGCATCGACTCCGCCGGCGCTGAAGATGCAAACATCAGGACGGTAACCGGCAACCGCTTCCAGCGTCATGGGCCCAGTCACGCCCAGGTTTCGGGGGTCGATTCGGCCACCGAGCAGAACGACATCAAATTCCGCCTTCCTCGCAAGTGCCTGCGCCGCCTCAGTGTGATGCGTGATCACCTTGAGACCCGATCGGGCCGACAGGGCCTGGGCCACCGCAAGCATGGTTGTACCAAGCGAAAGAAAGATCGAGCTCTGATCGGGAATCGACATGACAACGGCACGCGCCAGCGCAGCTTTCGCCTCGGCATGATCCGACCGGCGCGTGTCGTAATCGGTATTGGTGACACTCGACGGAACCGCAGCACCACCGTGATGGCGAACAAGCTTGCCGTCGTCGGCGAGCACGTTCAGGTCGAAGCGGATGGTCTGCGGGGTGACGCCGAAATGACTGCTCAGAACCTCGATCGGCAGATACCCCGCCCGACGGACCAGTTCGAGAATCTTCTCGCGTCTCGCGCGCGGGGACAGTGGCTCATTCAAACCGCTTCCCCTGCAAAACCCTCTTTCGACCCACTGTCCAGTACCCCTTTGTCCGCATTGAAGGCCTGCATGAATTCGAGCACCTCGGTATGTCGCGGGAGGTGCACCCAGTCGTGCGGCCGCATGCATTTGAGGCTTGCTGCCGCCCCTGCATAACGAACTGCGCAGAGCCAGTCATGGGCCCTGGCAAGTGCGAGCGCATAGGCGCCGTGAAACACATCTCCCGCGCCATTGGTGTCCACCACCCGGACGGGTAGACCATCGAAGCGATGGAGGCGCCCCCGAAAACAAAAGAGGCTGCCCGCCGCGCCAAGAGTGACCCCAACCACACCATCGCGCGCAGATCCGACCTGCAGCAGCGCTTTCTCGCGCTCGACACCGTTTCGGTACTCTGCAAGACCACGCTCCGAAAAGATCACGTGATCGGAAAGGTCGACGAGTTCATGAATAGCACCTGAATCACCGGAATCCGCGTCCAGCACGCTGGGGATCCCCCTTGCACGTGCGGCAACAAACAACGCTCGTGCGCCCTCGGTCCACCGGATATCGGCCAGAACCGCTCCGCTGCCTGCAAGGCTATCCACCGGCAACCAGTCCGGCGTCCGCTCGAGTACACCGGGGAAAGCGGCAAGCATTCGTTCCCCCCCGGCATCGACGATCACTGCCGACTGTGGCGAGCGGGTCCCTGATTTGATCTGAAGGACGGGCCGCACCCCGCAATGACGTAGTGCTGCAGCCGCCTCAGCACCCACCTCATCATCACCTACCCTGCCCCAGAACTCCGCATCGCCCCCGAGCGCCACGATCGCAGCCGCGGCCGTCGCCGCGATGCCGCCAAACTGTGTCCGCATATCGGTACAAGTCAATTTCTCGGGAACGGCGGGAATGGAAGGGACCTTGAAAACCAGGTCCCTCACCACGTTGCCAAGACAGACGACACGAGCCATATCGTTCGCGCTCAAGCGTGGGGTACTGGGCCAGACCCGTCAGGACGAGCTGTAGCCGCCGTCGACCGGTATCGTCACGCCATTGATCAGAGCAGAAGCCGGTGAGGCGAGAAACAGGGCGGTCCCGGCGAGTTCCTCGGGTTCAGCCCATCTGCGGTTGGGCAGCCGCGCGATGACCTTGTCATTGAACTCCGGATTCTCGCGTCCCCCTCGGCTGATCTCGGTCGCGATCCAACCTGGGGCAATCGCGTTCACACGGATGCCGTCCTCGGCATAGGCCAGCGCCAACGAACGCGTCAGGCCCAGAATTGCGGTCTTGGCTGCGGCATAGGCGGGCACCTGTGGCGCACCGAAGTAGCTGTACATCGAGGCAATGTTGATGAGCGTACCGCGAGCACTCTTCAGGTGAGGCCGGAAGGCGGCAGCGAGACGCACGTTGCCAAAGAGGTGGACATCCACGATCTCGCGAAAAACCTCGGGCTGGTGCTCCTCCCAGCGCCTGAGCCTTCCCGCACAGTGGATCAGTACATCGAGTCGGTCGATCCGGGCCGCCAAAGCCGTCACGGCTTCGTCACTTGTCACATCCAGCGACTCGTAACGAATACCCTCCGCCAACAAATTCGCATCAGGCGCCTTGAGATCAGTCACTGTCACTTCCGCGCCGTGTGCCCGAAATGCGCGCGCGAAAGCACTGCCTATCCCCCCGCTACCGCCGGTGATCAGGACGTGCTTTCCCTCGACAGAAAAACTGATGGCCTGCATAGATGACCCGACAAGGTTGAAATCCAGACAGACCAAACATTACGCGGTCTATTTCGTTTTCGCAAATCTATTTTCGTTTTCGCTGATTCAATATTTCGCGAGCAGACTTGAGCGAGCGTTTTGGAAACAGGAC
>JBIKTA010000535.1:0-2675 GCA_044348315.1 Burkholderiaceae bacterium
GCTGTGCGAGCAGGTGGGAGTGAGCTTCCTGCTGGATTGACCGTCTGGCTGCTGGTCTTTTTTGGGTCTGCTTACGAACCCTGCAATTCAATGATGGCATCATCAGTTTGCAAGGTTTCAGGGCTGTAGCGGTTTTTCCCAGGGCCGCGGCATGTCCGCGAGCCGGTCCAGGGCCTTGCGACAGCGGGCCAGATGTTCGGGCATTCGACCCGCGATCCAGCCTGCCGCGAACCACGCCCGGGGATCGGACTCGGCGTGCGTCCGGTAGGTGGCGAGCGCAATCACAGCGTCGTTGTAATCGCCGAGCGTCTCCTGGGCTTGGGCGAGGACACGAAGCATGCGGCGGGTCTTCTGGGTGGGCAAGAGCGCCGCGCAAAAGTCGATGCCATAGCGCAGGCGCTTCAACTGGCGCCGGAGCCGGTGGCGCTCTTCATCGGCAAGTGCGTCAAAACGCCGCAGCTTCCGGCGGATCGAGCGCAAGCCCTCTTCGAGGGTGCGGGTCAGTTCGGTGGTGAGGTTCTCGCTGACCGACTCCGCTTCGGGCCCGGGCAGGGAGGGCGCCTCGCAGGTTTCGATCAGGCGAAGCATCCATATCTGGTGAGCACTTGAGCGGATGATGTGTGAGGGATCCGCCTGGGCGGCTGCGGTCGGCAAGGCGGCCAAGGGCGCGCCGGCCTGAGTGAGCGCCGGCCAGAGCTCGCTTGCCATCACATCGCGGTCGCGACTGGCGCCGAGCGCCCGAGCCAGATCACCGGCCTGCGCCGAGAACGCCTCGGCGTCTGGAACCATGGATCCGAACAGGCGGACCGCCGCACGCAGCCGCCGCAGACCCACGCGGATCTGGTGCACGTGGTCGGCGTCGCCGCCCTCGTCCGAGGCGATCTGGCTGGCATTCGAGAGAATCTGGGTACTGCAGGAGCGCGCAACCTCCTGCCAAGCCTGCGGCAGGGACAAGTCTGGGCTGAGCCTGCAGGGATCGGCACCGCGTGCGGCCGCCCGCGCCTGCCCGGTCGCCAGCAGATGTCCGCGATGAGCCTTGCTGCGAAGGTCGATCCAGAGTCCGTAACGTCGAATCAGGATGGCTGCGACCTCGGTCACCGCGCGCGGTGACCCCCGGATCAGCTCGATCTCGAGTTCGCAGAGGGGGCTATGCACCTCGCCCGCCTCGACTGTGCCTCGATCGAGGCTGAGTTCCACCCAGCCACGGCGCGTGCGCAGCGGCGCGCTCAGACGGCTGAAATCGGTCCGGAAACGCTCGAGTGCCGGGGCGCCTGCTGCACCCAGGATCTTGGCCAGGCGGATCCCGGACGCTGTACCGGCATGGCGGTCCATGTCAGGCGTTGGCCACTCATCCGCACTGCCCGGGAGCAGCACCTCGTGTTCGTCGCGCACCAGGCCCTCGCCACTCTTGAGGGTCTGAATCCACTGCCTGCCCTGCCGCCGCACCCGCCAGGCGATGCTGTTCTGAGCCAGGGCGCCATCGGGCGTGTCGAAGTAGGCGGTACGCAGTCGTGTGCGGCGTGCACCAAGCGCCCGCAGTCTGGCCACGACTGCCGACAATGATTCAGCGGGAACCTGCAGTTTCAGTTCGACTTCATCCATGACCGACGGCTCGTGAGGCCCACCATTGTCGGGCAAGGACCGGGCTTGCGAGGGCGAGTCCGATCAGTGTGGGCCACAAACCCGGCACGATCATGAGCAATGCTGCCAACACGCAGAGCAGTTGTTCGCTGCGCCGCATTTCGACCAGCAGGAATCGGGACAGTGCGGCACCCAGCAGGGTGATTCCAGCCAGACAGCCCAGGAAAGTCACCACGAAGTCGTACAGGGTGAATCCCTTGGCAACGATCAGAAGCGAGGGCGAAAAGACGAATACGAAAGGAACCAGCGCCTTGGCGAGCCCCAATCTGAATGCGGTATTGCCGGTTCGGAAAGGGTCGCTGCCCGCCATGCCGGCCGCCGCGTAGGCGGCGAGCGCAACGGGCGGCGTGATGTCGGCGAGCACCCCATAGTAAAAGACGAAGAAGTGAGCGACCAGAGGCTCGACGCCCATCATCACCAGCGTCGGCGCGGCCACCGTCACCATGATGATGTAGTTGGCGGTGGTTGGAATGCCGCACCCGAGCAGGATGCAGACTACCCCGGTCATCGCCAGCGCAAAAAAGAGCGCGACCGATCGTGGATCGACCCAGGTCTCGGGCAGCATGCTGCTGACTCCGCCCGCAATTGCGCCTGCCGCACCGGTGATCAGCGTACTGAGCTTGAAGCCGACGCCGGTAAGCGTCACCACACCGATCACGATCCCGACGGTCGCGGCCGCGGCACCGACTGCGAGCGCGTATTTACCGCCGGTTCCGAAGGCCTCGACCAGAGACGCAAACCCGATCCTGCCCTGAATTCCGAATGCCCGGATCGCGAGCACTGCAACGATGAGCCCTGCCGCGAGCAGGCTGACGCGTACGGATTCGCTCTCGATGCCACCGAAGATCACGATCAGGAGCAGTGCATGGAGCAGGCCGCACAGCATCCAGTTGGCGGAGCGATTGCCGCGCTCGATCGTTGTCAAGCCAACGATCGCGCAGGACGTGATGCCGGTGAACGCCGCGAGATAGGGGGTGCGGCCTGTCACCAGGATCGCGATCAGCAGAACGAGCGGGATCAGAGTCGGCCAGCGC
>JBIKTA010000536.1:0-2673 GCA_044348315.1 Burkholderiaceae bacterium
CGCAATGCTCGAGCAAGGCCTGACCGATGCCCTGGGCCAGGCCGCCATGCACCTGGCCTTCGACGATCAGGGGATTGATGATGGTGCCAAAGTCATCAACCGCAGTGAATCGGTCCACCCTCACCTCGCCCGTCTCGGGATCGATCTCGACCTCGCAGATGTAGGTCCCGGCCGGGAATGTGAAATTGGTCGGATCGTAGAACGCCGTCTCGTTCAGCCCGGGCTCGAGCTTGTCGAGCGGGTAGTTGTGAGGCACGTAGGCGGTCAGCGCGATCTGCGCGAACGGGATCTTCTTGTCGGTGCCCCGGACAGTGAATTCGCCGTTGGCAAAATCGATGTCCGCATCGCTCGCCTCGAGCAGGTGCGCTGCGATCTTCTTGGCCTTGGCCTCGATCTTGTCGAGCGCGCGCATGATGGCCGCGCCGCCCACCGAAATCGACCGCGAACCGTAAGTGCCCATGCCAAAGGGAACGCGTCCCGTATCGCCGTGGACAATATCGACCTGATCGGGACTGATCCCCAGGCGCGCCGCCACGACCTGCGCAAAGGTGGTTTCGTGACCTTGTCCATGACTGTGCGAGCCGGTAAATACCGTGACGCTGCCGGTCGGGTGGACGCGTACCTCACCGACCTCGAAGAGGCCCGCCCGCGCACCCAGGGCACCCGCGATGTTGGAGGGCGCAATGCCGCAAGCCTCGATGTAGCTCGAGTAGCCGATGCCGCGCAGCAAGCCCTTCGCCTCGGAAGCCTGACGGCGGGCGGCAAAGCCCGCCACGTCGGCCATCTCGTTGGCCTTGTTCAGGCAGGCGGGGTAGTCACCCACGTCGTACTGGAGCGCCACCGGGGTCTGGTAGGGGAATGAGGTGATGAAATTGCGGCGACGGATCTCGTCTTGCGGCAAGCCCATCTCCCAGGCTGCGCGCGTAACGATACGCTCGAGCAGGTAGGTCGCTTCGGGACGACCCGCGCCGCGGTAGGCGTCCACAGGCGAGGTGTTGGTGAACCAGGCGTGGACCTCGGCGTACACCTGAGGCGTCGTGTATTGCCCGGCAAGGAGCGTCGCGTACAGGATGGTCGGCACGCAGCTGGCAAAGGTCGACAGGTACGCGCCCATGTTGGCATCGGTGTGCACCCGGAGCGCAAGGAAACGCCCATCCTTGTCCAGGGCGAGCTCGGCATGACTGACATGATCGCGGCCATGGGCGTCACACAAAAACGCCTCGGAGCGCTCGCAGGTCCATTTGATCGGTCGATTGATCTTTTTAGATGCCCAGGTGAGGCACACATCCTCGGCGTAAAGATAAATCTTGGAACCGAAGCCGCCTCCCACGTCCGGCGCAATCACCCGTACCTTGTGCTCGGGCAGGCCCATCACGAATGCGGTCATCAGCAGCCGCTCGACGTGAGGATTCTGGTTGGAGACCCAAAGGGTGTAGTCGTCGCCCGAACGGTTGTATTGCGCAACCGCGGCGCGCGGCTCCATTGCGTTCGGCACCAGTCGGTTGTTGACCAGATCGAGACGTGTGATGTGCGCCGCCGAAGCAAAAGCGGTATCAACCTGGGTCTTGTCGCCAATCGCCCAGCGATAACAGTTGTTGTCCGACAGCTCGTCGTGCACACGCGTGGCCTCCGCGGCCTTGGCGCTGCCGGTGTCGACCACCGAGGGGAGCGGTTCGTAGTCGACCACGACCTGTTCGGCGGCGTTTTTTGCCTCCTCGAGCGTCTCGGCGATCACGATCGCGACATGATCACCCACGTAGCGCGCCTTGCCCTGAGCGAGCACCGGGTGAGGCGGCTCCTTCATCGGCGTGCCATCCGTGCTGGTGATCAGCCAGCCGCAGGGCAGCCCGCCGATCTTGTCGGCCGCAACATCCTGACCGTCGAATACGGCGATCACGCCCGGCGCAGCCCGCGCGGCGGACTTGTCGACCGAGCGGATCCGCGCATGCGCATGCGGCGAGCGGACGAACACCGCGTAGGTGAGCCCTGCAAGGTCGATGTCGTCGGTGTACTGCCCGGCACCGGTCAGAAAGCGGTAGTCTTCCTTGCGAACCAGCGCCTCGCCGATATGGGGAAGATTGGCAAAATCGGTTGCACCCATCGCTCGTCTCCTCAGGCTGATTTCATCATGGCTGCGCCTTCGCGCACGGCCCGGACGATGTTGTGGTAGCCGGTACACCGGCAGAGATTGCCTTCGAGGCCTTCCCGGATCTCGGCCTCGGTGGCGTCCGGGTGGGCCTGACAGAGTGCAACCGCGCTCATGACCATGCCCGTCGTGCAGAAACCGCACTGCAGGCCATGACACTGGCGGAAAGCCTCCTGCATGGGATGGAGGCTGCCGTCGGCCCCACCGAGACCCTCGATGGTCATGACGTGACGCCCTTCCATCTGCACGAGCATCACATTGCAGGACTTGATGGCCTCGCCATCAACCAGGACCGTACAGGCACCGCACTGGGCGGTATCACAGCCCACATGGGTACCGGTCAGTCGCAAATGCTCGCGCAGCGCCTGCGACAGCAAGGTATGGGGAGGCTCGTCAAGGGCAACCGCCTTGCCGTTGACCTGAAGGTGGACGGGCATCTTCGTCTCCTGTTTAATGATTGAAGAAACGCTGGAGCCGGGGGCCAGTTCGACCCCTGGCAAGTGCTGAAAGGGACCCGCGAAGTATCG
>JBIKTA010000537.1:0-2668 GCA_044348315.1 Burkholderiaceae bacterium
TTGCGATTCCGGCCGGGCGGTTTTCCGGGAGCTTGCGCCTCACTGCGCTCGATACCGCCACTCCAGTCGAACTCGGCATCGGTACACATGGGTCGCCGTCCGATCTGACCCGTCTGGGATTCTCCATATGGGTCTGGATCGACGGCGAGATTCCGGAGGACCTGATCATCCTCAGCACGGGTGCGGGCCAGGGCGTGCTCTCCGCTCAGTTCGCATCGGGCTCGACTGAGCCTCTGCCCGCGATCCGAGCTCGCGAATTCTCGGTCGAATTCATAGAGGCCGATCGCTGGCGTCTGACCGACGTAGGCACGGGTACTGTGCTGGCTGAGCGTCCCTATGATCCGGTGGCCGGAATCCATTACCGGGGCGTGCAGCTCAGCCTGTCGCGTCCGCCGGCCAAAGGCGATTTTTATGCCTTTGATGGCAATCAGGATGGCGTGGGCGACAACGCCGGGATCATCCAGCTCGCCAATCTCGAAAAATCAAGGCAATTCATTGCGGGTGGGCGCACCATCGCCGAGTCGTGGCTCGATCGCCTGAACGTGCTGGGTAACCTTTCGAATCAGGCCAAGATCGCGCAAACCGCGCTCGAGGTTGTTCATCAGCAGGCAGTCGAGGCGCGGGATCGCGTATCCGGCGTGAGCCTTGACGAGGAGGCGGCCGACCTGATCCGATTCCAGCAGGCATATCAGGCTTCGGCCAAAGTCATCCAGACTGCAAACCAGATTTTCGATCTGGTCGCCAACATCCGGTAACGCACGGCGGGCGCACCCATGAAGATTTCCACCGGCCAGTTCTTCGACCGAGCAGTGCTCCAGATGGGCGAGCGGCAGGGTGACTTGTCCAAGGTTCAGGCCCAGCTTGCGACGGCCAAGCAGATCGTCAAGCCCAGCGATGAGCCCGATCGGGCCGGTGCAGTGCTGCGTATCAAATCTGTGGTGGATCGCCAGGATCGGCATCTCGAGTCGCTCATTGCTGCCAAGAACCGGCTCGGAACCGAGGAGGGCGTCCTGACCGACGCCGGCGACTTGCTTGCCCGAATCAAGGAATTGGCTCTGCAGGCAGCCAACGGCACCTACGACCCTGGGAACCGGGAGGTGATCGCGATTGAGATTGACGGTATGCGGGAGCAGTTGTTGTCGCTGGCGAATGCCCGGGATACCCAGGAGAACTATCTGTTCGCGGGTGGGCGAGTGCAGACACGGCCCTTCGAGCAGGACGCTGACGGTACGATTGTCTATCGGGGCGACCAGACCCGTACGGAGGTTGCAGTGGGTGAGCATCGAGACCTCAATATGAACCGCAGCGGTACCGATGTCTTCGTTTCCATCGTACGTCCTCCTGCAGCGCCAAACGAACCGCCGCAAACCGTTGGTTTTTTCGCGGCGCTGCAGGAATTGAGCGATACGGTCAGAGAGGGGAGCGAGGTCCAGATGCAGCGCGGTCTGGGCGAAATCGATGAGATGGTTCAAAACATCGCGTACGCCATCTCGGAGGTGGGTACGGATCGGCGCGTGGCCGAAATGCAGACCGAAATGGTCGAGGAAACCCAGCTTCAGATGCGCTCGGTCTTGTCTAACTTGGAAGATCTCGACTACGCCGAGGCCGTGACCCGCATGCAGAAGCAGATCCTCGCACTCGAAGCCGCTCAGCGCAGCTTCGCGCAGATCTCGCGGCTGAGCCTCTTCGAGTATGTCCGATGACCCCGTCGCGCCAGCCTCAAATAATCATGTTTGATGCCGACTCCTACGGAATAAGACTGTTTTTTCTTTTGGGAGCGTGGTTTTGAGCAGCATCATGAGTGCGCTCGGAGCGGGTTCGGGAATCGACATCAAGGATCTGGCCCGGAGCCTGACCGATGTCGAGCAGAAGCCTCGCGAGGAGGCGATCCAGTCCCGGATCGACAAGACCGAAGGACGGGTCTCCGGCTATTCGGCCGTGATGTTCGGTCTGAAGCAGCTCAAGGATGCCTTTGCGACGCTCAACGATCGCTCGGACTTTACCGGGGCGGCGATTCGCAACAGCCAGCCCCTCGCGGTCGCGGCGACCGCTGACGCGCGTGCCTCGCTGGGCCAGCACTCGGTCGAGGTGACCCAGCTCGCGCGAGAGCAGATCACGAGATCGGGCGGCTTTGCGGCGTCGACCACGACCTTGAACGGTGGCAACGCCTTCAGCCTGGAGATCACGAGCCGCGGCGCAACCGTGGCGGTCGATGTGACCCGTCGGTCGCCTCAGGGCGTGGTGGATGCCATCAATTCAAAGAGCGACCTGACAGGCGTCGAGGCGCGCATCGTCAATACTGGCGATCCGGCCAACCCGGTGACCATCGTTCTGCGGGGCGAGTCTGGTTCGGCAAACAGCTTCTCGGTCTCCCAGCCCGCCAGTGAGGCCACCGTCGCGGGGCTGAGCTTCACCAACACCATCCAGACGGCGCAGAATGCGACCGCCGTGATCGATGGCATCACCATCTCCCGCGCCACCAATGTTGTCGAGGACGTGATTCCCGGGGTCAAGCTCGAACTTCTGGCGCAGACCGGTTCCGCCGCTACGCTGTCGGTATCCCGCGACACGGCGCCGGTCAAGGACAAGGTCAAGGCGCTCGTCGAGGCCTACAACGGTCTGCAGGATTTTCTCGACACCCTTGGCGACGCCGATTCGGAGGATGAGG
>JBIKTA010000538.1:0-2667 GCA_044348315.1 Burkholderiaceae bacterium
TCAAGCGCAAGACGGGGGCGCGCGGACTGCGCTCCATCCTTGAGCATGTGCTGCTCGACACGATGTACGAGCTCCCCAATGAGCGCAACGTGCGCAAGGTCGTTGTGGACGAGAGCACGATTACGGGGGAGGGCATGCCCCTCCTCATCTATGCCGATACGCCCCGCGTCGCGGGCAGTAATTGATTGCCTTCGCGGCCTTTCCCTTTATCCTGTTCAGTGCTGAGTCCGGTTCGTCGCCTGAGAGCGGCGGGATTGAGGCCGTTTGTCGCCCGGCCGCCTCGGGTGGTCGGAGCGGCTTTCCGGTGACCTTGAAATTGGCTGTGTGCAGCGCCAAGTTCGCATTTGCCCCCTTTCATTGGAGATTGGCATGTCCTCTGAAGCCACGCCCATCGTGCTGACTTTGCCCTTGCTGCCCCTGCGCGATGTGGTGGTGTTCCCTCACATGGTGATTCCGCTTTTCGTGGGTCGCCCCAAATCAATCAAGGCCCTGGAGGCGGCGATGGAATCGGGCAAGAGCATCATGCTCGTTGCCCAGAAGAACGCCTCCAAGGATGAGCCGTCTCCAGGCGACATCCACGAGATCGGCTGCATCTCCAACATCCTGCAGATGCTCAAGCTTCCCGACGGCACCGTGAAGGTTTTGGTCGAGGGCTCGAGGCGGGGGCGGATTCGTTCGATCGATGGTGCGGGCGCGTTCTTCTCGTGTGAGGTGAGCGCCATCGAGCCGCCTGCCGTGGCGGGGTCCGAGCTCGAAGCGCTGCGTCGGGCGATCCTTACCCAGTTCGATCAGTACGTGAAACTCAACAAGAAGGTGCCGCCCGAGATCCTCGCCTCCCTCTCCGGCATCGACGAGGTCGGTCGGCTCGCCGATACGATTGCTGCACACCTGCCGATCAAGATCGACTTGAAGCAGGGCATCCTCGAGACGGTGCCCGTTGCAGAGCGCCTCGAAAAGCTGCTGGCGCAGATCGAGACCGAGCTCGATATTCTTCAGGTGGAGAAGCGGATCCGCGGCCGGGTCAAACGCCAGATGGAGAAGAGCCAGCGCGAGTACTATCTTAACGAGCAGGTCAAGGCAATCCAGAAGGAGCTCGGCGAAGGCGAGGACGGCGCCGATCTCGAAGAGCTCGAGAAAAAGATCCTCGCCGCCAAGATGTCCAAGGAGGCCCTGAAGAAGGCTGAGGCCGAGCTCCGCAAGCTCAAACTCATGTCGCCCATGTCAGCCGAGGCGACCGTCGTTCGCAACTACCTTGACGCACTCATCAACCTCCCGTGGCGCAAAAAGAGCAAGATCAACAACGATCTCACCCATGCGCAGGAGGTGCTCGATGACGACCATTTCGGGCTCGAAAAGGTCAAGGAACGCATCCTCGAGTATCTGGCGGTGCAGCAGCGGGTCGACAAGGTCAAGGCGCCGATCCTGTGCCTGGTTGGGCCCCCTGGTGTAGGCAAGACCTCGCTCGGCCAGTCGATTGCTCGTGCCACCAACCGCAAGTTTGTCCGGATGGCTCTGGGCGGGGTGCGTGACGAGGCGGAGATCCGTGGCCATCGCCGCACCTACATCGGTTCGATGCCGGGCAAGATCCTGCAGAATCTGAGTCGGGTGGGCGTTCGCAATCCGCTGTTCCTGCTCGACGAAGTCGACAAGATGGGGATGGACTTCCGGGGTGATCCTGCCTCAGCGCTCCTTGAGGTGCTTGATCCTGAGCAAAATGCCACCTTCGTCGATCACTACGTCGAGGTGGAGTACGACCTCTCGGATGTGATGTTCGTTGCAACGGCCAATAGCCTGAACATCCCTCCGGCACTGCTTGACCGGCTCGAGGTGATCCGCCTGTCCGGCTATACCGAGGATGAAAAGGTCAGCATCGCGCAGCGCTATTTGTTGCCGAAGCAGTTGAAAAACAATGGCCTGAAGGAAAGCGAGATCGCTGTCGCCGAGAGCGCCGTCCGCGACATCATCCGCTACTACACTCGTGAGGCGGGCGTGCGCTCGCTCGAGCGTGAGATCAGCAAGATCTGCCGCAAGGTCGTGAAGATGCTGCTTCTCAAAAAGCAGGAGCGCCGCGTTGCAGTCTCGAGTAAGAACCTCGACAAGTTCTGCGGCGTTCGTCGCTTCACCTTTGGTGTGGCCGAGAAGGAAAATCAGATCGGGCAGGTGACTGGGCTGGCCTGGACCGAGGTGGGGGGCGAGTTGCTGACCATCGAGGCGGTTGCGGTCGATGGCAAGGGCAAGACTACTTTCACCGGCAAGCTCGGTGACGTGATGCAGGAGTCCATCAAGGCGGCCATGACTGTGGTCCGGCGTCGTGCCCGCCGGCTGGGCGTGCGTCCCGACTTTCATGAAAAGCGCGACATTCACATTCACGTGCCCGAGGGTGCGACGCCCAAGGATGGCCCAAGCGCGGGGATTGCGATGACGACCGCCCTGGTGTCGGTGCTGACTGACATACCGGTTCGGGCTGATGTGGCGATGACGGGTGAGATCACGCTGAGGGGCGAGGTACTTGGTATCGGCGGGCTCAAGGAAAAGCTCCTGGCCGCGCATCGAGGTGGCATCAAGACCGTGCTGATACCCGAGGAAAACGTCAAGGATCTCGCGGACATTCCAGACAACGTCAAGAATCGCCTGGAGATCGTTCCGGTCAAGTGGATCGATCGCGTA
>JBIKTA010000539.1:0-2666 GCA_044348315.1 Burkholderiaceae bacterium
TGCGGCGCACCGGCTGGCCGAGACGTTCGCAGCCGTGCAGCGCGGGGCGCTCCAGGCGGCGGCGCCCGCGCAGGCGCGTTGCGAGCGTTGCGGAGCGACTGTCCCTCAAGACGCCGAGGAATGTCCTCGCTGCGAAAGCGAAAGCACAAGCACGCCGTCGACCTGGACGCTCTTCCGGCTGTGGCGCTTCGCGCGCCCTTACCGGACGCAGCTCGCATTCGGGCTGATCCTCACGATCGCATCGACGGCTGCGACGCTGGTGCCACCCTACCTGACGATGCCCTTGATGGACCAGGTCCTGATCCCGTATCAGAACGGCAAGCCGATCGACACCGGACTCGTCACCTGGCTGCTGTCGGGACTCTTGGCGGCAGCGCTCATTGCCTGGGGGCTGGGCTGGGCGCGCACCTACATCCTTGCGCTCGTGTCTGAACGCATCGGCGCGGACCTGCGCACCAGCACTTACGACCACCTGATGAAACTTTCGCTGCAGTACTTCGGCGGCAAGCGTACGGGCGATCTGATGGCCCGCATCGGTAACGAAACCGATCGGATCTGCCTGTTTCTGTCCTTGCATCTGCTCGATTTCCTGACCGATGTCCTGATGATCGCAATGACCGCGGCGATTCTGATCTCGATCGATCCCTGGCTGGCGCTCGTCACCCTGCTGCCACTGCCCGCGATCGTATGGATGATCCATCTGGTGAGAGACCGGCTCCGGCATGGTTTCGAAAAGGTCGACCGGATCTGGGGCGAAGTCACCAATGTGCTGGCCGACACCATCCCAGGGATCCGCGTGGTCAAGGCATTTGCCCAGGAGTCCCGCGAATCCGGTCGGTTCCGTGAGGCCAATCAGCACAATCTCGCCATCAACGACCGAGTCAACCGGGTCTGGGCGCTCTTCTCGCCGACCGTCACCCTGATGACCGAAATCGGTCTGCTGGTGGTCTGGGCATTCGGCATCTGGCTGGTCTCGCGCGACCAAGTCAGTGTCGGCGTGCTGACGGCCTTTCTGGCCTACATTGGTCGCTTCTATACCCGCCTCGATTCGATGAGCCGAATCGTGTCCTTCACCCAGAAGGCGGCGGCGGGTGCCAAGCGCATCTTCGACATCCTCGATCATGTGTCGAGCGTGCCCGAAGCGGCGCAGCCCGTCAGGGTCGGCCCGATCAGCGGCCGGATCGAACTGCGAAACGTCGGTTTTCGCTACGGCAGCCGATCAGTTGCGCGCGGTATCGATCTTCGGATCGAACCCGGGGAGATGATCGGTCTGGTCGGTCACAGCGGCTCGGGCAAGAGCACCCTGGTCAATCTGATCTGCCGCTTTTACGACCCGACCGAAGGTGCGATTCTGGTCGACGGCATGGACATCCGCTCGCTCGCGCTCGCTGACTACCGGCGCAACATCGGGCTGGTGCTTCAGGAGCCGTTCCTGTTCTTCGGTACCATCGCCGACAACATTGCCTACGGCCGACCGGACGCCACGCGCGGCGAGATCATGGCTGCTGCACGCGCGGCGCACGCTCACGAATTCATCCTGCGCCTGCCCCACGGTTACGATTCTCTGGTGGGTGAACGGGGTCAGGCGCTCTCGGGCGGCGAGCGGCAACGCATCTCGATCGCACGAGCACTCCTGATCAATCCACGCCTGCTGATCCTCGATGAGGCGACTTCGTCGGTCGACACACAGACGGAGACCGAGATCCAGAAAGCGCTCGACAATCTGGTGCGCGGACGTACGACGATCGCGATTGCTCACCGACTGAGTACATTGCGTCAGGCCGACCGCCTGGTTGTCCTCGACCGCGGACGAATCGTCGAGCAAGGTCCGCACGAGGAATTGATGCGGCGAGAAGGCCACTACTGGCAGCTCTATCAGGCGCAGTTGCGAAACGTCGACACCGAGGATCCTCCGCCTTGGCCCGTCACCGCGCAAGGCGGTCGGATCGGGAGCCAGAGCTGATGATCGGCCGCCTCACCCGAACACCCGACGGGCGCCTGTGCTACACCGGCCCAGGGGGCGAGATCTTTGAGAACGTGGTGCCGGTCCGGGCGTTTCCGATCAGCGCACCCGATGGCGGCGTATCGCTGATGAGCGCGGAGGGACAGGAATTGCTCTGGCTCGACTCGCTCAACGACTTGCCGCATCCCGAGCTCGAACTGATCAGCCAGGCGCTCAGCCAGCGCGAATTCATGCCGGAGATCCAGCGCTTGAGTGCCGTGTCGGGCTTTGTCACGCCGTGCACCTGGTTCGTCGAAACGGATCGCGGCGCCACCCGATTCATCCTGAAGGGCGAAGAGGACATCCGCAGGCTCAATAGCAGCACGCTGATGATCTCCGACAGCCAGGGCATCCACTACCTTCTGCGCGACCTCTCGGCGCTTGACCGCATGAGCCGCAAGCTCCTCGACCGCTTCCTGTAATCGCCTCGATACGCCCGAAACGGTGCCGCTGTAGGACAGCGGCTCACTCGGCTCGAAGCGCCTGGGCCGGGGTCAGTCGCGAGGCACGCAAGGCAGGATACAACCCGAAAACCATCCCGGCCAGGGCGCTCGCCGAAAGCGCGGCGAGCGCCGCCTGCGCCGTCACGATCGCATCCACGCCAAACCGGCCCGCGGCGATCCAAGACACGCCCACGCCGACCAAGAAGCCGAACAATCCGCCG
>JBIKTA010000058.1:0-8881 GCA_044348315.1 Burkholderiaceae bacterium
TTGCCGCCACAGTTGCTGATCAGGACGCCCGATGCGGCGATCAGCGCGGCGAGTGCGATCAATCCCCGGCGACGGCGATAGCCGGGTCCGGAGGTTTCCTGATGCTTCGATGCCATGACTGCGCTCCCAGTTTGAAGTCACCTCATCCTGAACCGGCGTTCAGTCAACCTACGGTTCCGTTCAGGTGCAATGCGCTGAGCATGGGCGCGCGTTTGCCGACGATGATTGATCCGGGAGGGTGATGGAGCGGTCCGTTGCGACGGACGGCCTGCGGACTTGATGCTTGGGCAGTTCAGTGCAGATTCGCTGGGACCGCCGAGCCAAATGGTATCGGCTCGCCGAGTACGAGGCGCTTAGATAGGCATCTGTTCGCGCTTGCTCAGCAGGCGCTCCGCGTAGCTCTCGCCTTTGCGCTGGGCGAGGACCGCGTAGCTGGCGTCGCCCCATTGGTGGGCCTCGATCACCCGTCCGGCCTCGTCGAGAGTCTCGAGTTGCGACTTGACGGCGTCGAGTCGGTCCAGCGTCGATTTGAGTTCCTCAGGCCGGATCAGATCGCCAATCGCCTGACGCAGGCTCCGCTCATCGAGCCTCATCAGGGCTTGGTACTGATCCCGATCGACGATCGGGGGCAGACCTCGGCCATGAAAGGCGCGTGTGGCGGGATTCCGATCCGATTGGATGAGTTGGTCCGGGTGCCAAGTCCTCAAACCGAAACTCATGTCGCTGTCGATGCCCACAAAGCGGCTGCCGTCCGGCGCACGCATGATGTTCTCATCATGGCTGTCGGCCGCGCCCGTGACCGCGTGCAGCCACTGCAGCCCGATCAGCGAGCGCTGCCAGTCACCTCGGCTGGGCTCGAGCGGCGCGACGTAATCGCCCTTGTAGAGCATGACCCGGCTGCCCTAGCGGGTCTTGACGATATCGATCTCGATGCCCTTCAGTGCGGCAAACTCGTCCCGGTACGCGCGGTTGCGAAATTTCAGGCACTGTTGTCCGATGGGTGTCTGTGTGATGTCGGCAGGGGGGTTCCATTGCCGCTCACGCCTGGCTGTCATACCCGCGACCCGCTCCATCAGGAGGCCCGGCACGCCCTCGACCACGGCGATCTCACAGCGTGGCACGACCCCGAATCCGAGCAGCCGGTCGATCTGCGCATGCGAGAGGTTTCGGAGTTCGTATCGCGGCGTCTCCAGGTCGATGCCGATCTGTTCGGCGGCCCTGGGTATGCGTTTGGTGTCGGCAGTCTGCAAGGGTTTGAAGACGCCCTGCTCGACGGTGCCAGCAGCGTTTCGGAAGTCGACTGCATAGACGGTATTGAAGGCACCGCTGCCGAGCGCTTGGGCGTTGGCGACCTGGACACCCCGGGCGAGGTCGCGCTTTACCGTGTTTTCGGTGACCGGGAGTATCGCCTTGCCGTTGGGGTAGGTGCTTCGGAAGGTCGTAGCAGTGGTGACCGAAGCGGGCCAGCCCGCGCCCGCGAGCAGCAGCGCCTCGGTACGGGTGAAGGCTGCATGCGGGCTGTTGTCAAGAGCAACGAAAGCGGTGATCGTGTCGGGAGCGGGCGGCGACAGGCTGAGCCGCGCTGCAGTCTCGATCGAGACCCCTGCATCCATTAGAGCCACGAGATCGGCAAGCGGCAGTCCGCGATCCTCGGCACCCGCTTTTTGGAGTGCGGCCGCCTCGGCGCGCAGCAGCTTCCGGCCAGTCGCGGGCTCGGCACGCAGCCAGCCTAGCGCCGTGTCGTCGGGCAATTGTCTGACCGATGCGACAGCCCGGGAGATCGAGGGTTCGCTGCGCCGAATCCAGGCGAATTCCTCAATGGGCAGGTTTGTGCGGTGCGCGGTTCGCAGGTCATCGGCCGAGAGACCGGTGCGCGCGGCGAGCTCGATCGGTTCAGCGCCGATGGCGTCCCGTACAAGCTTTCTCGCCTGTTCGGCACCATAGCCCGCGCGCCGGCACGGTCCGACGAGCTCAAGGGGAATCTTGCGGTCAAAAAAGGCACGCGCGTCGCGGTTGAGCCACGCCCGTTCATCTTCCTGGATCTCGTGCGCGGCCCGACCCGGGTGGTCAACTTCGAGCATGGCCTGCAGGTAGGCCCGGCGATCCGAAAGGCTGTTGCGGTCCTGATTTGACAGCCTAGTCAACGTGCCAAGCGGCAGGCCCAGCGCGAGACCGTTGTCGATCTCATCGGTGGTGAAACCGTTTCGGGTGAGCTTCGCCAGGTCTTCGATCGCGTCGGACAGGTGCGCTTCCGGATAACGCACGAGCAGCGCAAGCGTGGGCAGCGGTAGTCGGCCGTCGGTGCGGCGGGTTTGGGCGGCTTGGGCGAGCAGGTCCACGCTGATGCCCTGATCGAGTGCTTCGCCCGCCGTCTCGAGATCGACGCCTGCACGGGTGAAGCTGAGCAGGCCCTCGAGGCTGGCTTCCAGCGCGTGCTCGCCGATCGCTCCGCCCCCAGCCTCTATCGACTGATTGACCCGGCCGATCATGGTCCGCTCCAGCTGGACGCGGACCGATAGCTTCTGCATGAGACCGCGCCGCACCAGCGAGGCGCGGCGCCCGTATTCATTGATGCTGCGTTCGAAGCGCTCCAGGGCACCACGGATATCGGCGAGTTGCGCGCGTCGACCGTCCGGGTCGGCCGCAGGCTTTTGTGCGTAGAGCGTCTTGAGCGCTTCGCCGCTGGACAACACCGCTTTGTAGCGGGTGTCCCGACGGATCGTGAAGAGACCCAGAAACGACGTGTCGGCCTTCGCCCTCCGACCAGCGTAACTCACCAACCCCAGTTCGCCTGAGGGAAGCGGGGGCAGTCTGCCTGCCTGAGCCTGTCGGATCAATCGCCCAGCCTCACGCGTGTTTGGGGCGTCAGCCTGCAGGTCGCCGCTCCAGTCCAGACGCTTAAACATGATCATGCGCGGTCCTGCGCTCTGCACGGCGCCTTGCAGCGCCGCCGGCGGGCCCTGCGGGGCGACCGGATCGGGCTTGGGCTCTGGAAGCGGGCCACTCGGATGCAGGGCCGCGCTCGGTGACACGCGCGACAGCGCGGGGAAGCCGGCTCCGGCCAGCGGGCCACCCAGGGGTAGCGAGCCGCTCATTGCTCGTCCCCATCACCTGCGTCTGGATCGAGGGCATCGAGCGCCGCGAATGCGCCGGCGATGTCCATCGAGGTGTCGAGCGCGAGCCGGGCAACAGGTGCGCCAGCCTCCACCCAGCACCAACCGCTCTCGCCGATCGCGTCGCTCACGGCAAGCAGCAGCCGGCCCGACGGCCAACGACCGGTCCGATCAATTGTCCCAGCCTCCCGGGTCAGGGCATTGGCCAGTCCCACCCCGCCACTCGCCCTCCGTGCCGACGCCGCCTCGCCCTCCAGGGCACCGAAGGCGACTCGCAGCAGCACGACCATCGGGCCTTGGCGCCAGTAGAGCAAAAAGAAGCGGGACTGGATCCCGTAGCCGACGAAGCCGCACAGTGCCGCATCATTGTCCCGCTCGATCAGCAGCGACGCCCAGCCAGTCAGGTCCTCGGGCGGGGCCTCGAGCAGGGCCGAAGCATGCAGCCCCGGGTCGTCTTCCGAGAGATCGGCCAGGACCGTCGCAGAGAAATCGGGGATTCCCGTGAGACCGGCCGCGCGCAGTTGCGCGATCAGCCGGTCGCTGCTGGAGGCGTTTGGGGTTTCGGACGTCATTGCCGCCCCTCAGACTCTCAGACCGAAAGCTGCGCCGATTTCGGGCAGGATGGCCGGCCGCTCCTGCTTGTCGGATGTGTCTGCGACCGGCTGCTCGCCCTCACGCCAGAGCGACGCCGTTTCAGCAAAGCGCGCCAGCGCGTCGGCAAAGGCCTGAACATCGATCACCGCGACGACGAAGCTGCGCCAGAGCACGAGGCAGTCGCGCCCGTCGGCGTCCTCGCCGATCGACAGGCAGGCGCCCGCCGTACGCTCACCGAGCAGATTGGCCCGTAGGAGCCCGGGCGCCTCAAGCTCGGGATCGTCGACCACCCGAAGCACTGCGAAGACCAGGATCTCGGTGCCATCTCCCGAACGACGCAAACCCAACTCCAGCCCGTTGGGCAGGTCAAGGCCCATACCCCCCTGATCGTCAAATTGGAGTTCAGGCAGGCCGAGCAGCGTGCCGAGGCCGCTCACGAGGTCGTCAGGTGTTATGACTGGATCCTGGTCGGTGCGAAACCCTCTATGGTAGACGCCTCGCGCCAGCCGTGTACATCCGACTCAGGATCGAGAAGCGGGAAAATGTTCGGCAAGGCGGCGGTGCCAGCTCTGCCAGTCTCGGCCGGGGTGAACCGCGCCGCAGGCGGGGCAAACGCGCTCGGCGTCCCCGGTGTCATAGAAGCTTGCGAAGGCCTTGGGCAGGTCCTGGTCGATCTGCTGCACATGGACCTCGCGGCGAGCCACCTGGGTGCCGCAGTCGGCGCAGTACCACTCGAATGCATCGATATCGGTGGGCGCGCGCCGGCGTTCGATCACCATCGCAAGGCTGCCGGCCTCGGGCCGTTGGGGCGAGTGGCGCACGAACGCGGGCAGCAGGAAAATTTCGCCCTCCGTGAGGTGCACTCGCTCGATCCGACCGCGGTCGGCCACCAACAGCGAGGCATTGCCGCGCAACTGATGGAAATACTCCTCGTAGGGGTCGACGTGAAAATCGGTGCGCTGATTGGGACCCCCGACGATGAAGCAGACCAGATCGGCGTTTTGCCAGATCTGCTTGTTGTTGACCGGGGGCTTGAGTGCGGCCTCGTTCTCACGGATCCAGTCGTCGAGCTTGATCGGAGCACTGTAGTGTGTCGCGCCGGGCGGGAGCGTGTCTGAGTTCATCTGGTGGGCCTCTCGCGAAGAGAATCATTGGGCGGTGCGGGCGGGGCCGGCTGGCCGGTCAGTGCGGCGACGGCTCGGATCGCGAGCACGCGCGCAAGATTGGCCCGATAGCGCGCGCTGGCGTGAAGATCAGCGGTCGCCTCGTCTGTGGGCCATTCGATCGCGAGCAGGGTCTCGGGCGCGAATCGGGCGTCGAGCAGCCGCTCTGCAGCCGGCCAGCGTGTCACGCCATGGCCAAGGCCGGTCACGGCGATCCGCGTGCCCGGTTGGGGCAGGCGCTCAGTCGTCGTGCTCGATTGAGGGTGACAGGCCGTAGCGTGGCGGGTGATCGCCACACCCACGAGCGCAAATCGGGAGGCTTTCTGTTCGCTCTTGAGATAGATGCCGCTTCGGCCAGCCGGAAAGCGTAGTCCCAGGATGATCTCGTCGGCGGCGAGCGCCGTACCGTAGAGTCCGGTGAAGAAATCGTCCGCCGGGATGGCGCGCTGCTGCGTGATCACCCAGGCGCCGCTCGCGAGCACGCCCGCGGGCCAGCATGCCGCGGGGTCGTGCAGGGCGACCGAGCCCCCGATCGTTCCCCGGTTTCGAATCTGCTGGTCGGCGATGCCAGCTGCAAGCAGCGCAAGCATGGGGCTATGGCGCGCGACCTCCGGGCTGCTCGCGATGCGGTGGTGCGTGACCAAGGCACCCACCCATAGCGTCTCGCCCTCATCGCGCAAGGTGTCGAGGTCGGGGTGCGCTGCGATGAGGCTGCGCAGATCGATCAGATGCGAGGGTTCCGAGAGACCCGTCCTCATCGCCGCAATCAGCGACTGGCCGCCTGCGAGCAGCTGGGCCTTGCTTTCACCCGCAAGCAGCCTGGCCGCCGCCTCCTCGACATGCCGGGGGCGCAGCACCTGAAGGGCAGGGCTCAGCATGGTGGCTCCTTGTCAACGCGGCGCAGGCGGGGCAGCGTGTGGATGATCGCCTCGACGATGCCCTCGTAGCCGGTGCAGCGGCAGAGGTTGCCGGCCAGGGCCTTGCGCACCGCGTCCGGTTCGGGCGGCACGTCCTCATCAGCCATAGCCAGTGCCCGCATGACCATCCCGGGTGTGCAGTAACCGCACTGGAGCCCGTGATGCTCGCTGAAAGCCTGCTGCATCAGGTGCAGGGTGCCATCGCCCGGTGCAACCCCCTCGATCGTGGTGATCACGCTGCCGTCGACCTGAAAGGCCATCAGGTTGCAGGCCTTGACGGCAGAGCGGTCGACGATCACCGTGCAGGCGCCGCATTGAGCGGTGTCACACCCGGCAGGCACGCCCTTGAGTCCGCGAGCGTCCCTGAGCCAATCGATCAGTAGCCAGTGGTCGGGGACGCGATCTTCGACGGCCTCCCCGTTCAATGTGACGCGCAAGGTCTGCATGTTGAGAATGAGGCTACGCTGCTCAGGCCTTGCTACGTAGACCGCAGCCGGCAAAGGCCTCGCGAATCACCTCGCGTTCGGTATCGGTCAACTGCAGCAGGGGGCGACGCACCAGGCCGCCGTGCTGTCCGAGCAGTTCCTGCCAGCATTTCGAATGCGCCTGGGGCTTGCCCCGAGGGCGCGAGCGCTTGAAGGCGTCACGTACAGGGTCGAGACTGTCGCGCACCCGGCGCGCCTCCTCATGACGGCCCGCGAACGCGAGCCGGGTGTAGTCGTTCATGCGCTGGTCGAAGGCGGTCTGCAGCAGGAAGGGCGGAACCGAGCACAGGTAGAGCCTCCAGCCCAGTTCGATGATGTGATCGAGCCAGTCCTCCTCCGAGGGGCAACTGACCTGAATCCTGTCGCCGGCGAGCTCGGTCAGCCGTTTCAGCGCCGCGCGGTCATTGTTGTACTTGATGGCCACCATATTGGGCAGATCGGCGATTCTTGCGCAGAGCTCAGGCGTCATCACGTAGCCGCAGTCGGGGTGGTTCCACATTGCAATGCCGATGTCGAGTTGCTCGGAGAGATATTCGTAGTAGGCATAGATCGTCTCCTCGGTATCCGCCCCGAAATGCAGCACCGGGCTGTGCACGATGATGTAGTCGGCGCCGATGTCCTGCGAGTAGCGGGCGAGCTCGAGCACGACGTCGAGATTCGTGTCCGAGCAGGAGGTGATGATGCCGCAGCGCCCGATGCCGCCGCGGTTGCCGGCCGCGTCAGCCGCTTCGACCGACATCGCCATGATGCGTTTGCGCTCCGCAATGGACATCGAGAAAAATTCGCCCTGCTTGCCCGCGATGAAGAGTCCGCCCAAATTGAGCGTGCCAATCCAGTGATCGAGATTGTCGCGATAGGCGGACTCGTCCAGGCGCAGCGCTTCGTCAAACGGCGTGAGATTGGCGGCCCAGATGCCGCGCATGTGCTCGCGCGCATGGTCCTTGGCTTCGGATTTTCGGTACTTCAGCATGTCGGGTGTCCGATCCGGGTGAAATGAATGGCCCGCCAGAGCTGTTCGGCGGCCAAAGGAAAATCGAGCTCGATCTCGCCGAGATCGGCGAGTGCGTCACGCACCGCGTTCATGATCGCGGCGGGTATGCCGATGCAGCCGGCCTCGCCGACTCCCTTGGCACCGAGGGGATTGTTCGGGCTCGGGCTGGCCATTGACTCGATCGTGATGGGCGGCATGTCTGCGGCGCGGGGCATGGCGTAGTCCATGAAACTGCCGGTGAGCAATTGTCCGTCATTGTCGTGCCGGATGCATTCCATCAGGGCCTGACCCAGACCCTGCGCGGCGCCGCCCACCAGTTGACCGCGGGCCAGCACGGGCTCGATGATGCGACCGGCGTCGTCGGCCCAGCAGAGCTTTTCGACGGTGAGCTCGCCGGTGTCGCTGTCGATCCGCACGCGGGTCATGATGCAGCCCGCGCTCCAGGCCTCTGAGGATTCGAATCGGCACTCGGCACTGATCGGCAGGCTCCCGCCCGCTTTACGTTGTCTGAGGAGATCCTCGCAGGCCTTGAGGATGGCGCTGCCGCCGATGGCGGTGCTGCGGCTTGCGAGCGCGCCAATACCCTGTGGGCAGACGTCGGTGTCGCCGATCACCACGTCGATCGATTCGGGTGCGCAACCGAGTGCCATAGCCGCGATCCTGGCCCAGGTCGTCCGATGACCTTGGCCTTGAGCCGGACTGCCGCTTGCCACGGTCAAGCGGCCGTTCTCGTGCAGGGTCACCCGAGCCCACTCCCAGCCCTGTCCGCAGGGTTCGACATAGAACGCGGTGCCGATGCCCACGCGCTCGCCCGCCCGCCGCCGGGCCAGTTGGGCCGCTCGTTCGCCCGCGTAGTCGAATCGCGTACGGGCCAGATCGAGCAGGCCGGGGTAATCGCCTGAATCCAGGACTTCACCAGCGGGTGTTCGGTAAGGCAGTTGTTCTGGTCCGAGCAGATTTCTGCGACGTAATTCGACCGGGTCGATCCCACGAGCGCGGGCCGCCATCTCGATGAGCGTTTCCATCAGAAGCGTGGCCTCGGGTCGACCCGCACCGCGATAGATATTGACCGGTGAGCGAGGCGATCTTCGGGCCACGCCCCGAACGCGAACGTCTCGCAGATCGTAAGGCCCGGGCAGGATGCGCGCGGCGTTACGCAGCGGAACCACCGCCGAAAAAGCCAGCCAGGCACCGAGATCGAAGTCGAGCTCAGCCTCGATCAGGCTCATGCGATTGTCTTGATCGAGGGACAGTGAACCGCTGATCCGGGACGCGCGCCCCTGTGTCGCCGAGCCAAACTCCTCGTTGCGGGTGGCGGTCCAGCGGATACTGGCCTTCAGATGATGCGCCGCAAGGGCGACGATCAGGTCTTCGGGGTAGACCGATGCTTTCGCACCGAAGGCGCCTCCCACGTCGCCGGTTAGGACGCGCACCTGCGATGCATTGAGGCCCAGGACGTTCGCAATGTCATCACGTGCGCGGGTGGGCGACTGTGTGCCGAGCTGAACCTCCATTCGGCCGCCCGCCTCATCCCACCGCGCCAGGCAGCCGCGCGGCTCCATCGGGGCCGCCGCCACGCGCGGCGAAAGGATCCGGGTTTGGACGGTCACGCTTATTT
>JBIKTA010000540.1:0-2661 GCA_044348315.1 Burkholderiaceae bacterium
GCGCCCGTAGCCCCGAACTGCTGGGCGGGGCGCTGCAGGAGCGTCTCCGGGCGGCCGACGCAGTCACAGCGATCGACTACCTTTATGCGGTGGATCGGATCCCGCATGTGGCGAGCGCCTTCGACGAATACTTCGAGCACTTCGACGCAATCCTGACGCCTGCGAGCCTCGGCGCTGCGCCGCCGATTGCGGAATCGACGGGCGATCCCATCATGCAAACGGTGTGGAGTTTTGCCGGCCTGCCATCGGTCAATCTGCCGCTGATCACGCTCGCCGATGATTTGCCCATGGGGATTCAGGCGGTTGGTCCAGCGGGTCAGGACGCCCGATTGCTACGATCCTGCCGCTGGCTGGTAGAAACTTTTCTTGAGAGGACGGGAAATTGAAAAACGTCGAACGGTTCTCCGTACTGGTCGGCCTCCTGCTGCTGATCGCGTTTTTCGCGCCCTACATCTGGAAGCTACCCCAGATCGACATTACGCTGATCCTGTTGGGTGGCGTGGCGCTCGCTGCGTTTGATGCATACAGCCAACTCAAATGACGCGACCCGCTGGGGCTGATCGATGCTGCAGCCCGCCCGTACTCGCTTGGGGGTTCAACCAAGCCGAGTAGAGTGGACGCCCGACTTCAGTCTGAATCCTTCTCGAACACCAGCAACTCGCTCGCCCCGAAAGTCCAGATTCCAAGCGTAAGGATCAGGATTACGAGCCGAATGAGGATGAGAAGAAGGTTCGGGCTGTCGGGATGGATCAGATGGAGGTTGTAGCCTCTCTGGTTCAATTCCTCGACTTTGGCCTGCAGCTTGCCCCTCGAGCTGCCGGCAATCAATCCATACAAGCCACCCGCGTACGTTATTCGTTCAACCGTATTGATTTTTCTTGAGGACATCTCAGCGCTCCGTTACAGGGGCGCGAATGGTACGCTCCCCCGCTTTGAGGCGCAAATCCGGAACGAACACATGCAGACACTGAATCACCTTTCGAAATGGCAATTCTGGGTCGATCGAGGCGGCACCTTCACCGACATCGTCGGCCGAAGTCCGGAGGGTCGAATCACGACGCACAAGCTGCTGAGCGACAACCCCGAACAGTATCGGGACGCGGCAGTCGCCGGGATTCGCCATCTTCTCGGGCTTGGAGAGCGCGAACCGATCCGGTCAGATCTTATCGATTGCGTGAAGATGGGCACCACGGTGGCGACCAACGCGCTCCTTGAGCGCAAGGGCGAGCCGACCGTGTTGCTCACCACTCGCGGTTTCAGGGACGCGCTGCGGATCGCCTACCAGAATCGCCCGCGCCTCTTCGACCGGCGGATCGTGCTGCCCGAATTGCTCTACAGCGAAGTGATCGAGGCGGACGAGCGGATCGATGCCATGGGTCAGGTGATCCAATCGCTGGAAACGACCAGACTGCGCGAGGCGCTGGCCGGGGCTCGCGCACGGGGCTTTCGCAGCATTGCGATCGTCTTCATGCATGCGTATCGGTTCGGTGGCCACGAGAGCCAGGCGGCGGCCATCGCGCGCGAACTGGGCTTTGAGCAGATCAGCACCAGCCATCAGACCAGCCCGCTGATGAAATTCGTGAGCCGCGGCGACACGACGGTGGTCGACGCCTATCTCTCGCCTATCCTGCGCCGTTACGTCGAACAGGTCGCCGATGAGCTCCCCGGTGTCCGGCTGCTTTTCATGCAGTCCTCGGGAGGCCTCGCCGACGCCCGGATCTTCCAGGGCAAGGACGCCATTCTGTCCGGACCGGCCGGCGGCATCGTCGGCATGGCTCGCACAGCGAGCCTTGCCGGGCATGATCGGGTGATCGGCTTTGACATGGGCGGCACCTCGACCGATGTCAGCCACTTCGCGGGCGCGTTTGAACGCGAATTCGAGACACAAGTCGCGGGCGTTCGGATGCGGGCGCCCATGATGAGCATCCACACGGTCGCAGCGGGTGGTGGCTCCATTCTTCATTTCGACGGAGCACGCATGCGGGTCGGGCCCGACAGTGCAGGCGCCAACCCCGGCCCAGCATGCTACCGGCGGGGCGGCCCGCTTGCCGTCACCGATGCCAATGTATTGCTCGGCAAGATCCAGGCCGCTCATTTTCCCCGCACCTTCGGCCCTCTGGCCGATGAAGCACTCGATGATCAGGTCGTGCGCGCGCGCTTCGAGCATCTCGCGGCGCAGACCGGTCTGAACCCCGAGGCCACCGCGCAGGGCTTCATCCGAATCGCCGTTCAGCAGATGGCCAATGCGATCAAGAAGATCTCGGTCGCCCGAGGCTACGACGTGACGCGCTATACGCTGCAGTGCTTTGGCGGTGCGGGCGGCCAGCACGCCTGCCTGGTGGCCGATGCGCTGGGCATGAACCGCGTGTTCATCCACCCCCTCGCGGGCGTCTTGAGCGCGTACGGGATGGGGCTCGCCGATCAGAGCCTGATCCGCGAACGAACGATCGAGCAACCTTTGCAAGCCTCGCAACACCCGGCGATCGTCCGTGCGCTGGACGAACTCGAATCGCAGGCGCGCGTCGAACTCGCAGCCCAATACGCGGGTCAGGGAGAGATGCGGGTCGAGCGACGCGTGCACATCCGCTACGCCGGAACCGACACTGCACTGATGACCCGGGCCGGTTCGATCGAGGCGCTGACAGCGGGCTTTGAGTCCGC
>JBIKTA010000541.1:0-2653 GCA_044348315.1 Burkholderiaceae bacterium
GAATGTGAGGGCCTCCTCCTTGCTGTTGTCCGCTTCACGCGATGCCGGCACCTCGATCGGAGGCGTGGGTACTGGCACCAACGCGATTGAGCTGGATGTCGGCCGAGTCGCCGGTCGCGCCGCCGAAGGCGGACTTTTCCTCGCAAATGCGAGTGCGGTGACGGTGGCCGATGTTGCGGTCTCGGTTCGCCGTGTCGATACGGATGGTTCGTCCAGCGCCACGCGTAGCGTCTCGGGCAGCGACCTGACCACCACCGACAGCGCAGCGGGTGCGGGTAGCGCCATCGTGCTTGCTGCAGGCGGAGCGATCACCCTCCTCGAGGGCACCGCTCAGGGTGGCTTGCCCGATGGTGCCATCTACTCGGCGGGCGGCCATGTTCTGATCCAGTCTGATCAGGACCTGACCGTCTCGGCGGACATCGGCACTGCAGGCGGCAATCTGAGCCTGGTTGCGAACAGCATTTCGGTGGGGTCGGCCGGGACCATCTCGACCGCCACGGGTAGCGTTGATCTGCGCGCCCTGAATGGCGCTATCACGATGGCCGACGGGTCGGAGGTGGTGAGTGCCGGCGGCAACGTCAGGCTGGACGCGAGCGGTGCGATCGTTGTTGGGCTTATCGATGCGCGTAGCAACGGTACCTGGGGTGATGTGTCGATCACATCAGGCGCTGCAATCACCGATGCTGCGGCGAATGGCGACGGTGTCATCGATATTCACGCCCGCATGCTCCGCTTGACTGCCGCGACGAGCATCGGCGCGGGTCTGAACCACATCGAGACCGAAGTCGGCACGCTCAGCGCGCGTGCGTCCGCAGGCTCGCTCTTCATCACCGAAAAGGACGCCGTGACGGTCGACACCGTTGCCGACGTCATCGTCGGACGTGTTGCATCGACCGGTTTGAGCACTTTGGCGACGGCGGGTGCATCACAGTCGGATCTGGTCACGCTGGGTGCCAACGGCAGCATCGTGCTGGTCGCGGGCGGGACGGTGACCTTGAACGACGGAACGGATGTGCTTGCTGGACAGACTGTCAGTGAGGACAACACCAACGGCAGCGCGATCAGTGCGCACGGCAGTGGCAATGTGCTGATTCAGGCGACCGGCCTGACGTCCGCATTGTCAGTCGACAGCAGCCTCGCGCTCTCAAGCGATCTGGTGATCAATAGCGACGTGCTCGGTGCGATTGGTCACATCGGCCTCATTGCCGGGCGTTCAGTTGGAGTTACTTCAGGAGTCGATGTTCAGACCGGTACCGCAGGCACGATTAATGTGGAGGCCGAGACCGGTTCGATCACGATGCACGGCGACTCGCGCGCCCAGGCGACCAATTCCAGCCTCAGGCTCGCGGCCAGGCAGGACGTGACGGTGGGCAATCTGACTGCGACGAACGTCAGCGTGGTCGCTGACCAAGGCAGCATCCTCAATGCTGCAGCGAGTACGTTGAACGTCAACGCGACGTCTCTGCGACTGCTCGCGAAGCAGGCGATTGGTGCAAGCGCCCGCCATCTCACCACTTCGGTCTCGAATCTGAGCGCGAAGGCGGACAATGTTGCGGGCACCGTCGACCCCGGTCTGTTCATCACCGAGGCGGATTCGGTGCTCGTGACATCGGTCGCGGTCACGGTTTCACAGATGCCGCGCAACGGGTCTGCCGTGGTCGCGGTGTCGGATGGCGCCCAGAGCGGACTGACCAGCGGCGGTGCGCTGGTGTTCGCCACGCTGAATGGCGGTATCGCGACGGCGGCCACGACGGGCGTGGTGCTGGCGCACGGCGATTTGCTCTTGAGTACGACTGAGGTTAATGGCGGAACGGACGCTGCCTCTGACGCTGACCTGGTATTGGGCGCCTCGGTGACGAGCACGACCGGCAATATCAGTCTTATTTCTGCCGACAACATCCGACAGCAAGCGGCCGCGGCGGACATTGCGACGATTGCTTCCGGTAAGACGGTCGATGTCCAGGCCGATGCTGCGATCATCATGGCGGCGGATTCGGTGACCGACGCGAACGACGGCGACATCCGGTACCGCGCGCTGGGCGGTAACCTGACAATTTCCGCGATCGACGCGGGTACGGGTTCGGTGTCTCTCCGCGTCTCGGGTTCGATCGTCGATTTTGATGCGGCGTCGGATGTGACGGCGGCGAAGTTGCGTCTCGAGGCTGGCGTGGCGATCGGTCAGTCCAGCGATCACCTTGACATCAACGTCGGTACGGTGAGCGCAAGGGCAGGTAGTGGCGGCATCTTCGTTCTGGAGAGCGACGATCTGACCGTTGACGACGTGACGGTGACCGTGAACCGTGTGGGTACGCTCGGTACGTCAGCTGCTGTGGCGGGGCAGGCCGCTGCGGCGACGGGCGAGGCGGTGACCGATCAGTTGCAGAGCGATGTTCGTACGACGGTCGGTAACGGCTCGATCGTGCTGCGCACGACGGCCGGGTCGATCACGCTGAACGACGGGACGGCGTTGGCGGATGGCACGACGATCAGCGCTGACGGGTCGGGCAAGGTGCTGGTGCAGGCGCTGGACGTGGCTACGGATATCACGGCGAATGCGGACGTGAAGAGCGGCGCGGGCGACATCACGATCCGAGCGGGCCAGAACGTGGGCCTGGGCACGAATGTGGATGTGGCGACGTCGGGCACGATCAGC
>JBIKTA010000542.1:0-2651 GCA_044348315.1 Burkholderiaceae bacterium
CATCCCGAGAAATGCGACTCGCTGATTCGAGGCGGCAGGCGCCCGCACTGAGATCGATACACCATCGAGCGCTTGCGCGACGCCGTCGCCAAAACGCTCGTTGATCGCCGCCGCAATCGCAGCAGCCGTAGAGAAATCGGAGTCCCGAACGTTGAGAATGATGTTGTCAGAGGTTTCGAACGGGGTCTCGACAACGCGCTCGACAAGGCCACCACCGGGGACTCGCCCGGCAGTCGTTACACCCACCTGAACCTGTGAGCCAGCAGCCTGCCCCCCCGCCCCCGCAACGGTCAGTGCGCCCTGCGCAAGGGCGTAAACCTGTCCATCGACGCCTCTCAGCCGGGTGAGCAACAAACTGCCCCCCCTGAGGCTCTCAGCCTTGCCCATCGCCGAGACGTTGATGTCGATACGCTGCCCCGGCTTGGCGAAGGGCGGCAGCTCGGTCGTCACCATCACGGCAGCGACGTTTTTCAGATCGAGCGAAGAAGCAGCACCGCGCGCCGCGTCGTAATCAGACAAAGGCGCGTCGACACTGACCCCCAATCGATCCAGCATGGAGCGCACGCTCTGCCCGGTGAACGTGATGGCTTGGCCGTCACCCGTCCCCTGCAGCCCGACCACCAGCCCATAACCAATCAGCTGGTTCGGGCGCACCCCGCCGATCGTCACCAGGTCCTTGATGCGATCCGCAAAGGCGGGCGCCATCAGGGCCAGGCTGATCAGGGCGCAGAGCGCATGCTTCAGTCGTGAAAGCGCGTTGCTCATAGGTGAATGCCTCGTTGTGACGGAGTTCAGAAAGGCCAAAATTGCTGAAATATTTTCGTGCCCCAGCCCGGACGGGATGCGCTCGCGAGTTCGCCCGTACCGCGATAGGCAATCTGCGCGTTGGCGAGACGACGAGACTGAACGGTCCCGTCAGGCGCGACATCCTGTGGACGCACAATGCCTGCCACCTGGATAAACTCGCTGCCTTCGCTCAGGGCAAGCTGCTTCTCACCACGAACGACCAGGTTTCCGTTGGGCAGCACCTCGGCAATCGTGACCGAGATCGAACCGACCAGTCGAGCCTCCTGGCCCGCCGAGCCAGTCCCTTCGCTCGAGATTTCCGAACCGTCCAGACGGATCTGGGACAGGGCCCCACGGGCCGGACGCACGCCATCCATGATGCTACCGAGCACGTCATTCTTGGTCGCACGCTTGGTGTTGGTGGACTGCGAGCGAGCGGCCTGAGTCGACTCATTCAGCAGGACAGTCAGCACATCACCCACCTTGTACGCGCGCTTGCGGCCGAACCAGTCCTCGCCGTTACCGCTGAAAATCGAGCCCGTAGCGAGCAGCGGCGGGTCTGCGACCGGCATGGTCGGCGCGAAGGCAGGCGTCGGTACCAATACGGGGTCGGGCGTGGCGCAGCCCGCTACGAGGAATGCAGCGGTCAGCACAGACAACAGCCGATGGGCGAGCTTCATGAGGATGCCTCAGAGGTTATTGTTCAGGAAGCGGAGCATGCCGTCCGCAGCCGAGATCGCCTTGGAATTGACTTCATAGGCGCGTTGGGTCTCGATCATGTTGACCATTTCTTCGACGACATTGACGTTGGACGCTTCAAGCGCGCCCTGCACCAGCTTGCCGGCACCGTTCTGGCCCGGCACCAGGACCTGGGCAGGACCACTCGCCACCGTGGGCTTGGCGAGGTTTTGGCCCAGCGGCTGGAGGCCTGCAGGATTGAGGAACCGCGCCACCTGGATCTGGCCGAGCTGCTGCTGCCCGCCATTGAACAAAGCCACGGATACGGTGCCGTCCGCGCCGATCGTGATGCTCTCAGCGTTCGGAGGCAGAACGAGCGCAGGCTGTAGCAGCGCGCCATTGGCCGTCACGATCTGTCCGGTCGCAGACAGCTTGAAACTGCCGTCGCGGGTGTAGGCGATCGTGCCATCGGGCTGCAGCACCTGGAAAAAGCCCTCTCCGCTGACAGCGAGGTCGAGCGCGTTTTGGGTCGAAATCAGGTTGCCCTGTGCGTAGATCTTTTCGGTCGCGACCACCCGGGTACCTGTGCCCAGCATCAGACCCGTAGGTGCCTGCGCATCGACGGTGGTCTGGCCGCCAGCCTGCCGGACGTTGTGATAGAGCAAGTCTTCGAACAAGGCTCGATCGCGCTTGAAGCCGTTTGTATTGACGTTGGCCAGATTGTTGGAAATCACGCTCATGCGCTTTTGCTGCGCATCAAGCCCCGTCTTGGCAATCCACATCGAAGCGTCCATCTCATCCTTCCTTGACTGATCAGGCACGCACTCGGGCGCGACCGATCGAGTTAACGCTCATTACCGGCCGGGCCGAAGCATCGTCGCGCCGGACTCATCAAGGTTGCGTGTCTCCTTGATGATCCGGATCTGACTTTCAAAAGAGCGGTTGTGATCGAGCATTCGGACCATGCCCTCGATCGGAGAAACGTTGCTGCCCTCCAGCGTTCCCGCCATAACAGAGGGCGGGATCGGTCCAGATTGAAAATCGCCCTCGCCGTTGGCGAACGGCGGAAACGGTTTGAATAATCCATCCTCGCGACGCCCGAGCTGCACGGCACTAGCGTCTCTGAGCAGGATCTGACCGACCTGCTGCGGAGGCTGGTTGGGGTTGTTCGGATCGGTTGCAAAGAC
>JBIKTA010000543.1:0-2650 GCA_044348315.1 Burkholderiaceae bacterium
GAGATTGCCGTTCAGACCGCAAGCGGCGCCGCCGAGTCGGTGCCCTACATCATGGTGACCAATCTGGCTCGCACGATCGACTCGCTTCAGGAGCACGGCTTTCAGGTCGTGGGCGCGGCCGATGAGAGTGATGTTGACTTGTTTGGGTTGGACCTGAGCGGGCCCGTGGCCTGGGTGCTCGGCGCCGAAGGAAAGGGGCTGAGACGTCTGACGCGCGAACGTTGCGACCGTCTGGTCCGCATACCCATGTGCGGCGCGACCGAGAGTCTGAACGTCTCGGTGGCAGCGGGAGTCGTCTTGTACGAGACGCTGCGTCAGCGCCTGCGCTCGGCGGAGCGGTAGTCCCAGGGCGGAACCGGATCAGGGCTCTGCCACAGACCGAGCCGCCGGCCTCTGGCGGCCTGCTGCGCGGCTCGGTAGAGCTTTTGCTCGAAAGGCGTTTGGTCCGAGGCATAACGCTCGAAGTGCCACGCGTGGCCGCTGCTGACCTGCAGAAGCGCGAGATCTTCGCGCTCGTGAAGCACCCGCGCGACCAGCCTGCCGTAGATGTCCGTCTTGAAGGGCTGGATCTCGACTGTATTGCTGAGAATTCTTGTTCGAAGGTGATCGCGTGCTGCCTGCGCATGGGGCTGGCCCAGCTCCGGCGCATCGATCCCGGCAAGGCGGATCTTCAGTCGCCGACCATCGTCGGTCCGGACAGTGATTGAATCACCATCCGGCACGTGCTCGACGCGTGCAGCGAATCGCTCGGCCGCAACAATGGGAGCCGGATGAGAGAGCGAAGCCAGCGCGAATGCAGCGAGCCCGGTCGCCACAATGATCACGCGCCTGCCCGGCCGTGCAGCGATCTCGCCCTGCAGGTGGTTCGCGACCTGAGCGCTAACCCCTGAGGCGCCGCACATGTCTGAAGGATTCAAGCGGCTCAACGCGGGATCCGGGTTCAAGGACAGGCCTTGATTATAAGCAGGCCCGTGCGGTATTGCGGGGCTGCGGTCGGACGCATCTTTCGGCGCGAATCGACCGATTTGCCCGAACACAGTACCCTCCACCTCGGATCGGCCCAAAGTTACTCGAAGGGCAATCCAGTTCTGAGTATTCCCGGTTCAAGAGGCTTGGGCCGCCCCAAACGGCGCGACGCGGGCCAACCGAAGGAGTGTGGTCATGAATGTTGCAACGGTCTGTTCCCGCAATGTGGTGAGTTGTCCCGGCCAGGATTCGCTGCGCCGCCTGGCCGAATTGATGCGCGCTCACCATGTCGGCGCGATCGTCGTGACATCGGTCGGCCAGCACGCCCAGCGACCCATAGGCATCGTGACCGACCGGGACATCGTCGTCGAGGTTGTAGCAACGGGACTGGATGCCGAAACCATCACCGCTGCCGACGTGATTCGGGCACCGGTCGTTGTCGTCAGCGAGCAGGACAGCCTGCTCGACGCGATTCACCGCATGCGAAGTCGAGGGGTCAGACGCCTGCCCGTCATTGATGCACGAGGCCAGCTATCGGGGATCATCACCTTCGACGACGTCTTGCATGCGCTCACCCACGAACTCTCGACGTTGGCGCGGGTGGCCGAGCATCAGCCTTCTCAGGAAGCCCGCGCTCGACCTTGAGATCAGGTGCGGTACGGAATCATTCGCGCCGGTCGGCTTCGGCCCTTGCTCCGGCCGATGCACTCCCCGTTTCACGCCGAGCGCAGGCGCAGGCGCGGCCAGTCCGCATCATGCGGCGTAAAACAGCAAAGTCAGCCAGCAGCGCCAGCGCCGAATCGCTGAACACTCGTTCAGTGCTGCGCTTGAGCGTGCGGGCGTGATAGAGCAACGCGATGCCGATCAGCCCGAGCAACGCAGCCACTCCGGCGAGTAGGGCCGGTCTGAGGTTGGGGTCGACCCACAATAGAAGGGCGCCGACCCCGGCGATCAGGGAGAGCGCCGCGCTCACGCCAGCCAGCACCGTGCACTGCACGGCTCTGACCCTTGCGTGAGTGCAGCGTCTGAGTGCCGAAGCCAGACCGAGACTGCGCAGGGACATCAGGCGCAAGCCATGCCTCAGGATGTAACCGAGTGCTGCCAGCATGGGAAACCATCAGTCAGTCGTGCGCTTCGAATGTTCAAGTCTGACAACCTCCGGGCGTGCTCAACGCCGGCCCATCATCCACCCGATCACCAACGCGGCCCCGGCGGCAACCGTCATAGTGGACCACGGATGAACATGGACGTAGGCGTCAGCGCGCTGAGCGCCCTCACGAGCCTGCTCGAACAGCGCACGTTCACCGTCGTAGAAGGCCTCCCGTACCTGCCGAGCGCTCGACTCGAGTCGCTCCCTCACAGCGTGCAGACGCTCGCTCCCGTCGTGACGCGTGGCCGCGATCATCTGCTCGGCGTCATGCAGGAGCTGACGAAGGTCCTCGGCGGTGCGTTGCCGGGCGATCTGTGACTGGGAAAGGTTTTCGTTCGTGTTCATCGCAGGTTCTCCGTTTGAATCGGGTCAACGAAAGACCAGAACCGGTATCTTCGAGTGAGTCAGCACCTTGTTCGTTTCGCTGCCAAGTACCAGCGCGCCTATGCCCCGTCTGCCGTGAGAGGCCATGAAGATCAGATCGCATTGCCGCTCGCCTGCGACATCGATGATGGCACGCCAGGGCTGTTGATG
>JBIKTA010000059.1:0-8831 GCA_044348315.1 Burkholderiaceae bacterium
GGGTCCAGCCGGGCTCGCGTCGTGCGAGGTCGCCGCGCATCGGAAACGGTGTGTCGGGCAGGTTGAGCGTACTGCGCCAGTTGCTGGCGGACGAGTCGGTCGGCTTGCGGTCAGCCATGGGCGTTTCTCCGGGTCCGTATCAGTGCGTATTGCGACGGGCGAAGAACGCCCGGGCGTGCTGTGCATCGCGTTCGATCTGCGCGGTCAAGAGCTCGAGGGAAGGGTAATGCTGCTCGTCGCGAATCTTTTCGAGAAACTCGACGCACACAGTTTCACCGTACACCTGTCGCGCAAAATCGAACAGATGGACTTCAAGTAGCAGCCGGCCGTCCGACTCGACAGCGGGGCGCGTGCCGAGGCTAGCCACCCCCGGCAGGGCGGACGGTGCAAGGCCGTGAACCTGTACGACGAAGATGCCCGCGAGGGCGGGGCGTGCGAAGGGCACGCGCAGGTTCAGGGTCGGGAACCCGATGGTGCGCCCGAGCTTTCGCCCATGGAGCACGTGTCCGCTGACCTTGTAGGGCTGCCCCAGCAGTTGCTCCGCCTGCGCAAAATCACCCTCAGCCAGCGCGCTTCGCACGGCTGAGCTCGAAATGCGCCGGCCATGTTCTTCCAGGGTGGCCATGCGCGCGACTTCGATGTTTCGTTCGTGGCTCCACCGGCAGACGGAGTCGAAGTCGCCGGTTCGGCCGCGACCGAAGCGAAAATCATCGCCGACCAGGAGATGTCTTGCCATCAGACCGCCCACGATCACCTGCTCGAGGAATGCTTCAGCCGTGAGGCCGGCCATCCGGCGATCGAAGCGCGCGATGCACACCCGGTCGATGCCCTGCGCGGACAGGGTGGCAAGCTTGTCCCGCGTGGTCTGAATGCGGGCCGGTGCCTCGGGTGCAAGGCCCTGAGCGGCAAAATAGGCACGCGGATGAGGTTCGAAGGTGAGCACGCAGGTCGGAAGACCGAGCGCCTGCGCGCGCGCCCGCAACTGCTCGATCACCGCCCGGTGACCACGGTGGACGCCATCGAAATTGCCGATCGTGACGGCGCACGGGACGCGCTCCGTGCTCGGCGGCAACTGGCGAAAGATCTGCATGACAAAGGGCCCGGTCGACAGGAATGGAAAAGGCCCGGGGGACACGACGGCGCTGAAGAGCCCGAGCGGAAGGAGGTCAACTGAGCATTATAAGTTGCCGACTGACCCTGTGCCGCGCGGTGCTATGATGGTCTCGATGAAACGGATTCTTGCGCTGATCTCCGGGCGCGGTACCAACCTGCAGTCCATCGCGCAAGCCTGTGAACGGGAACGCTGGGCGGCTCGCCTTGTGGCCGTGGTCAGCGATCGGGTCGAGGCGCCGGGCTGCGCTCTGGCACGCGGCATGGGTCTTCCTGTGCATGTCATTTCACCGGCTGACTTTCCCGATCGCGCCCAGTTTCAGCTCGCCTTGGGCGAGCGCATCACCCGTCTCGATCCCGATGTCGTGGTGCTCGCGGGTTTCATGAGAATTCTCGATCCCGTGATCGTCGAGCGCCATGCGGGACGTGTGCTCAATATCCACCCTTCGCTTCTCCCGGCTCTTCCCGGACTCGCCACGCATCGGCGGGCGCTCGAGGCGGGCGTGCGCGTGCATGGAGCAACCGTCCACTACGTGAGCGCAGGTGTTGACACGGGGCCGATCATCGCTCAGGCCTCGTTGCTGGTGAGCGATGACGACGATGAGCACTCGCTCGCGGCGCGGGTGCTGGCAATCGAGCATGAGCTTTACCCGATGGCGCTACGCTGGCATCTCGAGGGCCGCCTGAGGCTGGAGGGCCAGCGTGTACGCCTCGATCGAGAGGCCCTGGAGGAACTTCGCGCATGCAAAACATGAAAACGACGCGGCAGCGTACCAGCCGCCCGCGAGCGTCGAAGGAGCGAGCGCCCGAACTACCCGTGGTCGGTGCGCTCAGAAGCATTCTGCGATTCACCGGGCCGGCTGATCTGGTGCTGCGGCATTTCCTTCGGGCGCACCCTGAGTTGGGTCGTCGCGATCGCGCCGAAATTGCCGAGACGGTGTTCGATGTGTTGCGCAACCGTCGTCGATACGCGCATCTCGCCCAGGGTGGGGAAGGACCCGTCGAGCGGCGACTGGCCTTGCTGTCGCTCGCCTTGCGCGGCGCGTGGCCGGGGGCGGGTTCGCGCAGTTCGCTGCCCGCGCCCAGCCCGGCCGAGCAAACCTGGCTCGAGCATTGCGCGAGCGTTGATTTGGCGGGCCGGCAAAGGCCGTTGTCGCGGACTCGTGAGCCCGTTCAAGCACTTGCGCTCTGGGCCAGCCTACCGGACTGGGTCGCCGAGCGTTGGTGCGAGCGTCTTGGGCTCGAATCCGCGCAGGCGCTCGCCGAGTCGATGCTGCAGCCCGCGCGGCTGCACCTGAGGGTCAACCCGCTGAGGGCCCCCGATGCCGCTGCAATCGTGGAGGCGCTCCGCGCCGACGACATCGCGGCACGCCCTTTCCCTGGCGTGCCGCTCGCGCTGGAGGTCGATGGGCGGCCGGCGCTCGAGCACAGTGCGAGCTTCACCAGCGGCGGCGTCGAGGTTCAGGACGTGGGCAGTCAATTGCTCGCGATGCTCGTGGGCGCCAAACGCGGCCAGACCGTGATTGACCTCTGTGCCGGTGCGGGGGGCAAGACGCTTGCGCTCGCTGCGGCGATGCGCTCGCTCGGCCAGATCTTCGCCTGTGACATTTCGGCCGAGCGTTTGCGCCGGCTTCGGCCGAGACTGTCGCGAAGCGGCGCGACCAATGTCCAGCCTTTCGCGATCGACAGCCTGTCCGATCCCAAGCTGGTGCGACTCGCCGGGCGTGCCGATGCCGTACTGGTGGACGCGCCTTGTACCGGCAGCGGCACCTGGCGGCGCAATCCCGATCTCAAGTGGCGTCTCGGCCCGCGTGAACTCGAGCGGCTGATTCACGAGCAGCGAGCACTCCTGCGCGCAGCGACCCAACTCGTCGGCGCCGGCGGTATCATTGTGTATGGCACCTGCAGTCTGCTCACTGAGGAAAACGAACAACAGGTTCAGTGGTTCGAGAGCAGCTTTCCGGGGTTTCGCCGTGAGCCGGCCGAGGTGACCCTGGCCGCGCAAGGCGTCGAGCAGGCTGAGCTGTTCTGCTCGGACGGCATGCTGAGCCTGCGTCCCGACCGGCATGCGACCGACGGCTTTTTCGGGGTGCGCTGGCGGGCGGTCTGAGTGCAGGATCAAACCCTCTGAGTTTTCGGGGATCGGTCTGGGGCCGGGATTGCTCCCGCCTATCGGTGCTGGGCGAAGCGTCATCAGCGGGGTAGAATCGGGCTAAGAGCGGGGTCCGGGAACCTTTCCGGGCTGTTGTGCAGCGGAGGTTGTCTTGTTTGATCCGATTCTTGTGTTCCTCGACCAGGGCTTGCTTGCGGCTTCCTGGTGGCAGATTCTCATCTTCACGCTGGTCGCCACGCACATCACGATTGCGGGCGTAACCATTTTTCTGCACCGTTGTCAGGCGCACAGGGCGCTTGACCTCCACCCCGTCATCTCCCATTTCTTTCGTTTCTGGCTCTGGCTCACGACCGGCATGGTGACCCGTGAGTGGGCGGCGATCCACCGCAAGCATCACGCCAAGTGCGAGACCGCAGAAGACCCTCACAGCCCGGTGCGCTGGGGGCTGCGCAAGGTGCTGCTTGAGGGGGCGGAACTCTATCGGGCCGAGGCGGCCAATCGCGAAACCGTCGAAAAATATGGTCACGGTACCCCGGATGACTGGATCGAGCGTCGGCTCTATTCGCGCTTTCCGCTCATGGGCGTGCTGGTCATGCTCGCGATCGACGTCATGCTCTTTGGCGTCATCGGTCTCGCGGTGTACGGGGTGCAGATGCTCTGGATTCCCGTGCTCGCCGCCGGTGTCATCAATGGCCTGGGCCATGCCATGGGCTATCGCAATTTCGACTGCCCGGATGCCAGCACCAACATCGTCCCCTGGGGCATCCTGATTGGTGGCGAGGAACTGCACAACAACCACCACGCGTTCCCGACGTCGGCCAAGCTCTCGAACAAATGGTATGAGTTCGACATTGGTTGGCTCTACATCCGGACGCTGCAGTTCGTCGGTCTGGCCCGGGTCAAGAAGATTGCTCCGCGGCCGCGTCTGGCGGATACCCGCGCCGTGATCGATTTTGACGCGCTGCAGGCGGTGATCGCCCACCGCTACGATGTCATGCACCAGTTTGCCCGCTCGCTTCGTGAGGCCTGTGCGGATGAGGCCCGTCGGCTTGCCGCCTTGCGCTTGCCTGAGGGCAAGCTGCTCGAGTCCGCCCGCCATTGGCTGCATCTTGATGCCGGGCGATTGAGCGGCAATGAGCGCGAGCAGTTGCCCAAGGTGTTGGCTGCCAGCGAGCGCCTGAGTTTTCTGATCGAGATGCGCCGGGAGCTTGGCGTGATCTGGGAGCGCTCCAACCGTTCGGCCGAGCAGCTGGTCAGCATGCTTCAGCAGTGGTGCCAGCGGGCCGATGCCAGCGGCATCCCCGCCCTCGAGAAGATGTCGATCCGGATACGTTCCTACGCTGCTGCAGCCTGAGGCGGGAGCTAGAGGCTGGGGTTGACGTACCGCTTGCAGGTGGTGCGTCAGCAGCAGGCGCGTATTGGAGCGTCTTGTCGGAGCGTCTTGTCTGTGAACCTGCACCCTGCGGGCATAAAAAAACCACCGGAGTTTGACCTCGGTGGTTTTTTTTTGGCCGTCTTGGCCGCTATCGGGGCGTCCATCCGGGCGGCCATCCGGGCGATTCGCCCGGAGTGTTGCTTGAATTACTTGATCTTCGTTTCTTTGTAGGCGACGTGCTTGCGCGCAACGGGATCAAATTTCTTGATCTCCATCTTTTCAGGCATCGTGCGCTTGTTTTTGGTGGTCGTGTAAAAGTGACCGGTTCCCGCGGTCGACTCGAGCTTGATTTTTTCACGCATGGCTTTTCAACCTCTTGATCGTTGCTGCAGCGTCGCAGTAATGGGTCAGGCGGCCGCGCCGCGCGCGCGCAGGTCAGCAAGCACCGTCTCAAGACCTTTCTTGTCGATCAGTCTCAGTGCGGCATTGCTCACGCGCATCCGCACCCAGCGCTTTTCGCTCTCCAGCCAGAAGCGGCGGCTCTGGAGATTGGGCAGGAACCGTCGCTTGGTCTTGTTGTTGGCATGCGAGACATTGTTGCCAACAAGCGGCGATTTACCGGTGATTTGGCAAACGCGGGCCATGTGCTTCTCCAGAAAAATTAGGTGGCAAACCAAAAAGTGTACGCATGGTGCGCCTCTCTTGTCAAATCAGGCCCGCTTCGGCGAACGAGTAACAGTAGTTTCCGGCGACGATCACGTGGTCGAGCACGGGGACATCGACTGCGCGGAGCGTGGACTTCAGGCCTTCGGTCAACGCGCGGTCCGAAGAGCTCGGCTCGGTGACGCCGGACGGGTGATTGTGGGCGATGATCAGCGCCGCGGCATTTAACGCAAGCGCGCGCCTGACGATCTCCCGGGGATAGACGGCGGTTTGGCTGATCGTGCCCTGGAACAGCAATTCCGCAGCGATGAGCCTGTGCTGACTGTCCAGAAAGAGCCCGACGAAGTGTTCCCGCGCTCGGTCTCTGAGCCAGAGGCTCAGGAACTGGCGCACCTGATCGGGTGAGCCAAGTGTCGTCCGCTCGCCGAGCTCCTCGTGCATTGACCGAAGCACCAGTTCTCGGGCGGCTCGCAATCGGGCCTGCCACGCGCCTGATCGAAGCGTGTGGCAGCCTCCCATTCGGGGGCGATCGACAGGGTCACACTCATGAGGTGGCGTGGGCGAAGCGCCCGAGCCGGGCGAGCCGTCAATCAAGGCCCGAAGGGAGCCAGTCATTCTCAGGAGCCGTCGGGCATCGCGCAGCGCCCGGGCGCTCCTGGGGTGCCTGAAGAGAATGGTGGCAAGCAACTCGGCATCGCTTGGACTGGATTGGGCACAACCAAAGGCAAGACCCGAGGGCTCGGTTGGAAGAATCATGGCGGCATACCTTAAAATCGAATTACGATGGAACAACACACACAAAGCGGGGCTCCAGTGCCTCCGGCCAGGGTGGCGCCCGATTCGCACCTCACGCTGCACTACCGGATTGCGCTTGCGGAAAAGCAGGCCGAGGTGTTCAGTACTTTCGGTGACAAACCGGCGACCCTCCAGTTGGGAATCGGCCAGTTGGCTGAGCCGCTCGAGCGATGCCTCGTGGGGCTCTCCGAAGGCGATTTGCGGAGCTTTTCCCTGCCGCCAGACGCTGCGTTCGGCCAGCGCAACCCACAACTCGTCCAGCGACTGTCCCGGGCGGTGTTCGACCGTCATGTCACGGTGGGCACTGACTACCATCCCGGTGATCTGGTCGAACTGCCTGCTCCGGGGGGCGGGCGCTACGCAGGCGTGCTAAAGGCGATCGATGCCGAGCACGTGCTGTTTGATTTCAACCACCCGCTTGCCGGTCAGTCGATCCGGTTCGATGTCAAAATTCTGGGGGTGCTGTAAATGGAAGTCGTCCTTGCTCAGCCGAGGGGTTTTTGTGCCGGCGTTGATCGGGCCATCGAGATCGTCGAGCGTGCGCTCGAGCGCTTCGGGGGCCCGGTGTATGTGCGGCACGAGATCGTTCACAACGATCATGTCGTGACTGAGCTGCTTGGCAAGGGTGCGGTGTTTGTCGAGTCTCTGGCCGAGGTGCCTGCTGGTGCCGTGCTGGTCTTTTCAGCGCACGGCGTGTCACGAGCGGTGCGCGATGAGGCCGAGCAGCGGGGTTTCCAGGTGTTTGATGCCACCTGTCCGCTCGTCACCAAGGTTCACGTTGAGGTGGCGCGCGAACGTCGCGAGGGCCGTGACGTGATCATGATCGGCCATGCTGGGCACCCTGAGGTTGAGGGCACCATGGGTCAGGCCGACGACGGCATTCATCTGGTCGAGACGGTCGATGATGTGGCACGTCTCAAGGTTGCCGATTCGACCCGGCTTGCCTACGTGACCCAGACGACCTTGTCCGTGGACGACTGTCAGGAGGTGATCGCGGCGCTGAGGGCACGTTTTCCCTCGATTGCCGAGCCCAAGAAGCAGGATATTTGCTACGCCACCCAGAATCGGCAGGACGCCGTGAAATTCATGGCACCGCAGTGCGATCTGGTGCTGGTGATCGGTTCGCGCTCGAGCTCAAACAGCAATCGGCTGCGTGAGGTCGCCGAGAAGATGGGCTGCGAATCCCGGCTGATCGGCTCCGCTGATCAGCTCGATCCTGCCTGGGTGACGGGTCGAAAGCGGATCGGTGTGACCGCCGGTGCCTCGGCGCCCGAGGTCCTGGTCGAGCAGGTCGTTCAGCGGCTGCGCGAGCTCGGCGTGAGGTCGGTCCGTACGCTCGACGGCGTCGAGGAGCAGGTCACGTTTCCGCTCCCTAAGGGCCTGTCACGCACGCAGGCTTGACGCGGCTCGGACGAGGTGCCGCGTGATGAATCGCCAGTGCTCGTCGCTGACAGGCGTGATGGACAGGCGGTTGCCGCGCCGCAGGATCTGCAGACCGGCGATTTCCGGGTGTGACCGCAGGACGTTCAGCCCGACGAGATCGATCTTGCAGCGGGCCCGCACGTTCACGAGCAGCCACCTTGGGCGCTCACTGGGGCTGGTTGGGTCAAAGTAGCGCGACGAAGGGTCGAACTGGGTTGGGTCCGGGTACGGTGCGGAGGCGATTTCGGCGAGGCCTGCGATGCCGGGCTGCGGACAACTGGAGTGATAGAACAGCACCCCGTCACCCGATCGCATGACGTCACGCATGAAATTGCGAGCCTGGAAATTGCGCACCCCTGTCCACGGAACAGTCTGCTCGGGCGCCGCCAGGGCGTGATCGATCGAGCATTCATCTGGCTCGGACTTCATCAGCCAATAACGCGCGGTCACGATCTGGGGTGCTCCGCGGGTGTCGTCGGGCCCGCATCCTGAACCGTGAAGTTCAGGTCGGCCCCAGCAGGCTTCGCATCAGGTTCATCCGACGAGGGACGATCACAACAGCGAAGCGCGAATCGCCAAGGCCTGGATTCAATATATTGGTTCAAGGAATGTAGGACCCGATCGAACCCGCAGAGCACAAGAACATTGTAGCGTGTGCCGGGGCCCGCCCGATGATTCAGAACAGTGAATCCTGGGCTTTGAGTTCTGACGCAAGCGTTTCATTGAGCCGACGGACGCGCCGCTGGGTCTCCGCGCTGGAACTGGCCGCTGCAGACTCGCTTTCGCCAATGATCTGATGGGCAAACTGCAGGGCGGCCAGCACCGCAATCCGGTCGGGGCTGGCGAGCTTGCCGGAGTCGCGAATCTCGCGCATTCGCGCATCGACCATCCCGGCGGCCTGAACGAGACGATCGCGGTCGTCGCTCGAAACCGTGAGACGGTAATCTCGATCCATGATGCGCAGTTCGATCAGTTCCATTGAGGCCTCGAGAAGAGCTCGGCTGGGAAATCCAGTCAGGCGGCCGCAGCGGCCTGACCGTCGACAACGCGGGGAGAGCGGCCGTCTGAACCCGAAGAGGGCTCACCACCGATGAACTGCCCTTCGCCGGGCAAGCGCGACAGTGCGAGGCTCACCTTCGATCGTGCCTCGGCGATGCGTTCGCGAAGCTCGATGTTGGTCGCCTCAGCCTGTGCAAGCTGAGCGAGCAGGTGCTGCCTGTCCTCGATCAGTCGGTGAATGTTGGCAAGCAGCAGGCCAACCTGAGATTCCAGGGTTTTGAGTTCTTGGTCCATTTGCGGATGGTAGGCAGACGCGCTCGAGGGGTCAAGCTCACAGCGCGCGAATGACGGTTA
>JBIKTA010000060.1:0-8825 GCA_044348315.1 Burkholderiaceae bacterium
GGCACACCGGCGCGCTCGGCAAGCCGATTCCGATAGGCCTCGGCCCCTGCCCTGCCATTCCAGAAGGTGGCGGCCGACATGCCCATCACCAGATAGTCGATCTCGGCAGTGCGGACCGAATCCGTCGCGTCAAAGGTCGCCTCATTGATGTTGTCAACGAGTTTCTGAAAATCGGCCGAACTCGCGACCGGATCATTTGGGATCACGATGCGGCTGTAGTGATTGGTCACGCCCACCGGTCGCAGGTCATCAAAATCGGGCTGGACGATCGTGTTGGTGGACGGCCCCAGAACGCCAAATTTGGCACGATAGCCAAGATGATCCATGTACCTATACTCCCTGTGCTGTCAGAGGCTCGAGCATAGACCAATCGCAACCGCTTGCAAGCAAACGTCACACCCGATCGGGCCTTCAGCGCAGCATGTAGTAGGCGTTGTACTCGACCGCCGAACGCGCCCGCCAGCCGGAAAGCGGCATGCCGAAAATGTAAGCGGGAAGATCACGGTGCGCGCGATGACCGGGATCGACGCCTGTGACCCCGAACCGATCGGCCAGTCGCAGCGCATCGGCATCGACCAGGTAGACAAATGGATCAGCGCCAGAATCTTTCCAGGTGATCCATACGGTATCGGCCTCCACCATCACCTGCGCGAGATCAGGGTCGAGACAACGCTCGAACAGCGCGCAGGCCAGGCGGGGCGCCGGAAACGAAACATAGTTGCGCATCCGCGTGAGCCTGCCGTGGAAGAGATCGAATCCGACGGTGTGAGAGGCGAGCGGCGAGTCGAAGAGAACCAGGTCAGGATGCCGACCCGGGTGCGCCAGCACTGTCTCGCGCACCTCGGGTACATTGCTGAAACGCACATGCAGCTTGATCCGGGTCTGCTCGATGGAAGGGCCGTGAAGCTCGACACCGTGGATGACCAGATCGGCGTGCTCGGGACTTACGCGCTTGAAGAAATCGAAGACCGGCTCGACGTCGAAGCCCTCACCATAAGACCTCAGACGCTCCAGGCAACGTGCGAGGTGGGCTGGCACACGCTCGACATAGCCCAAGCTGGGTCGGCATTCGCTCACTCGTCCGGCAATGACCTTGCGCGAGAACTCGAGCTGGATATCGTGGTCGATCGCAACCTGGCTCAGGAACTGGCGCAGGCAGGGATTGTCGACCCGATCGCCCGGGAAAAGCAGATCGCGGTCGGCGAGCAGGATCTCGAGGTCACGCTGCATGAGGGCTTGACCGGCCGATTGGACCGACCGGTCAGCGCGAGCTCAGACAGTAATCACCACTCTGGCTGAAGCCACTGGGGCAGCTACCGACCTTGGGCACAGCCAGACGGGCATTCGATCCGCTCGCCAGGCAGTAGTCGCCGCTCTGGCTGTAACCACTCGGGCAGCTACCGACCTTCGACACCGCAAAGCGCGCATTCGATGAGGGGTTGCAGTAATTGCCACTCTGACTATAGCCACTGGGGCAACTGCCCTGCTTCACAAGCGGCTGGGGCTGAAGCGCCCAGACGGATGAACACATCAAGGCCCCAAGTCCGGCGATCAGGGCTCTGTTTGTACGCTTGACGATCAATACGGTCCACATTTCGACATTGCTCCAGTTTGGAAAAGCGGGGGAAGGCCGGGCGCGCGGAGACCCGGCTCGCGCATCCAGGCGGCATATGGTCACAGGCCCAAGCGCGCGCGCAGCGCCTCTTCGGAAATCACCTCGATGCCCAGCTTGCGCGCTTTCTCGGCCTTGCCGCTCGTGGAAGCGGGATCAGCAACCACGAGCAATGAGAGGTCCCGCGTCACGGTCTCGACGAGCATCATGCCCGCAGCGGTCAAAGGTGCTTCGTAATCGGATTTGCGAAGGCCGCTCGGCAGCTTGCCGCTGATGCAAACCGTCTGCCGGGGAGACTGCCCTGCCTCGGGCAGATCACGCTGTGGCGCAAGAATCTCGACGCCGTTGGCGAGCATGCGATCAATCACCGGGGCCAAGGCGTCGATCCCGTCCTGGATGGGCGCGCCGAGATTGGGTACGCCTGCCCGCTCGGCCAGCGCGGGATCGCGCAGCCGGCCACTGCGCCAGTCCTCGAGCCGGTCGAGTTCGCCGCCGGACGCTTGGATGATCAGTTCGACCCGTCGGACACCCAGATGATCGATGCCGAGCGAACCCAGAAACTGTGCGAGGCTCAGCCGGCGGGTTGCCTCGATGGCATCGAGAATCGAACGGGCTCGCTTTTCGCCCAGACGAATCGACTTGTCGGTGTTGATGATGAGCTCGGCGAGTTCGGCCTCTCGATCACTGAGCGCATACAGTCCGGACGCATCCTCGATCCCGAACCGTGCGAGCATCGCCTCGAGCACCGAGTCACCGATACCCTGAATATCAAGGCTCGCGATCCAGCGACTGATCTTGCCGCTGGACTTTTTCTCGCAAGCGGGATTGATGCATTCGAGAATGACGCCCGGCTCGCCCGAGGTCGTGCGACGGCGCCCAACCGAGCCGCCGCAGAACGGACAGCGCGAAGGCACATCGATCGGCCGGCGGCCGAACGGTCGTTCAGTCACGCGGATGATCTTGGGAATGATGTCATTAGCCTTGATCAGCCAGACGGAATCACCGATCGCGACGTCGAGCCGCTCAATCTCATCGAAATTGGCCAAGGAGGCGCTGCTTACGGTGGTACCGCCAATATCAACCGGTCGCAGCTGCGCCGTCGGAATCAAGGCGCCCGTGTGGCCACCGCTGATCACGACATCCTCGAGGACGGTCTGGACCCCAGCCGAATCGAATTTCCAGGCCACCTGACCCTTGGGACGGCCGGCGGTGGCGCCCAGCATCTCCTGACGCACGATGTCCTCGAGCTTCATCACCACGCCGTCGATCCAGAAGTCGAGGCGGTCGCGATCGGCGGCGATCGAGCGGAACCAGGCAACCGCCTGGTCCGCCGTCTCGCACAGCTGGCCGGGCATGACATTGAACCCCAGTTCAGCCAGCCGCTCGATCTTCTCGGACTCTGTCGCGAAACGAACCGGTGTACCCGCTCGGATCTCGTCGATATCGAAGGCAAATGCGGTGAGGTGATCGCACTGATGGCCGTTCTTGCGACCCATGATGCCGCTGCCGGCATTGCGCGGGTTTTTGCTGCGAGTGGGATCCACTCGCCCCCAGTCCGAAACCGTCAAGATGACTTCAAAACGGACCGCGCCGGTGAATGCTGCCCAGGCGGGCAGCCCCTTGAAGCGGATGGCATTGGCGGTGATGTCCTCGCCAATCTGGCCATCGCCCCGCGAGATCGCCTGAACGAGGCGCCCCTCCCGGTAGTAGGCCGCAGCGCTCGCGCCATCGCCCTTGAGACTCGCGTGCACAGCCCCACCGCCACAGCGCTCGACCCAGGTCCGAAACTCCGCCTCGGTGTTGACCTTGTTCTGGCTACCCATCGGCATCGCATGCCGGGCCTTGGTCAGGATCGCATCGGCCGGAACGGGCGCACCGACCAGGGCCAGAATCGGATCATCCGGGACCAGCTGACGCAACTGATCCTCGAGCGCGTCGAACTCGGCATCGCTCATGATGGGCTCGCCGCTGTAGTAATACGCGTGGCGGGCCTTGAGAATGAGGTCTCTGAGCGGGTCGGCAGGACTGGGCATCAGTGAATTCTAGCGCGGGCCGGGGTGAGGCTTCGGGATCACGGGCCGGGGTGAGGCTTCGCGATCACGGGCCGGTTGGTTCAGGCGCGCAGGCCAAGCACCGAAAGCGACTCACGTCCAACTCAGCGCGCAAGTTCGGGGTAGGTCTCGAGCCAGGCGCCATATTTCAGCAGGAATCGCACTTCGGTCCCTCCGGTTGGGCGGTCGATCATGAGGCGGCCCCCCACCTCGCGAGCGCGTCGCCGCATATTGTTCAGGCCACGTCCCCGGCGCAAGGGCTCGGCGAAGCCGATCCCGTCGTCGGCGATCCGAATCGCGATGGTCTGATCCGCCTCGCACCAGGCCGCATCGATGCGGATCAGTTTCGCCTGAGCATGCTTGAGCGCATTGTTGAGCGCCTCCTGAACGATCCTCACGACCTGCAGCATCACACGTTGCGGGATCGGCGGCACCGCATCGAGCTCGATCTGCCAGTCCAGACGCGCTGCGCCACCCGCCAGTCGCCGCTCGCTGCGCGCGCGCAAGTCCACCATCGCATCGGCAAGCGAGTCCTCTGACCCGCTCAGGGTATCGGCCACGAGATAGAGATCCGCGATGCACTCCTGCAACAACTGACTGAGCTGCGCCGGTCCGACCCGTCCCTGGTCGACCATCAATCGAGCGCTTGCAAGCTGCGAACCGAAGCCATCGTGCATGTCCTGCAGCAATCGCTCGCGCTCCTCGATTCGCGAGCGCTCGATGCGGGCATCGGTGAGCGCCTGATAGGCCACTTCGAGATCGGCCGTGCGCTGTGCGACCTCTTGTTCGAGTCGGACATTGAAAGTCCTGGCTGTGCGCAAGGCATTGGCCAGAAGCGTGAGCAAGCCAATACCGAAGACAAGCATCACCGCGCTGTGCGCATAGGCGATCAGATAAACACCTTCAAGACGTGTCGCCCCACCGAGGCGGGCAAAATCGATGGCCCCGAATCCCAGAAGGCCAAAGTAGCAGAGTGCGACCGACCATTTGGCCAGGTCCCTGGCCCGGATCGCCTCGCGCAGGATGAAAAACGCATACCAGCCGGCCATCAACAGGATGGGCACATACATGCCGACAGCAACCCAGCGATCATTGCCACTCAACGCGACCGCAAGAGGCGCCGCGATCAGATAGATCAGCACCGATCGGCGTAACCAGAGCGGCGTGGGACCAAAGAACGCTGCAAAGGTCAAGAGCAGAAACGGGGCCGAGACCATCCGCGCCGAGAACGCAAACCAGCTGAACAATTCGACCGGGACCATCGGCTGGGTCACCAGCACGTTGAGATTGCTCATCGCATTGGTGATGCTTGCGAGTCCAAACCAGAGGTAAGCCGACTCGTTTCGCAGCATCAGTCCGACCGCAAGCGCAAGAATGCCGAGCGTCAGAGACGCCCAGGTCAGCATGTGAATGGTCTCGATGCGCAGCAGGTAGTCGGGGAGATAAAGGCTGCGGTCGAGCGCATCGGCATCACCAATCACCGGCGCAGACAAGCCATTCATCTGGCGATCATCCGCGTAGATTTCAAACTCGATCAGGTTGGCGCCGGGCTGCCAGACCCAACCGGGGGTCCTGAACAGGTAGGGGCGGTGAAGACATCGGATGCGGGTGAGATCCCCAGGCTCGCAGCCTCCGATCAGCTGCCCATTGACGGACAACCGCCCTGAGAGACTCATCTTGCCAACATAAATTGCCACCGGCCTCGTCGGTCGCTCATCGAAATGGTGATGCAAGCGAAACCTGACGATCGACCCTGCGGGGTCAAACTCTCCGCGCTCGAGCTTGTACGGGAGCAGGACCTCGCGTTCGCCTTCCGAAGTCTGGATGACTGCTCGATCGAGGCGGGTTCCGTCGTCCTCCGCCCGGGCCTGCGCCAGCCAAGGCGCGCTCAGCGCCGCCCAGAAAAGGAGCAGTAGACACCCAATCGAACGGCCGGACCCAATCATCACGTCCGCGCCCCTCGCCCAGATATCGGGCGTGATTCGAGCAAATGGCCAAGCAGCAGGCGTGCCGGGGTCGAAAGTTGATCGAAACGCCTGGAATAGACGTAGAGCTGCAGCTGGGCCCATTCGTCCGTCAAGCCGACCACCCGACTGCGCGAGCGGCGGGCGGCAAGACGGACCATTCCCCTGGGCATCACCGCGATGCCCAGACCCGACTCGACCATTCTGCACAGGGCGCCAATGCTCGCCACCCGGATTCGCTGGCGAAGCCTTCGACCGCTGCGGTCCGCGGCAGCCTCCAGCAAACCCTGCACCTGACTGCTGCCGAGCAGACCGATTTGCTCGTGCTCCAGCGCGCGATCGAACTCCGTTTCAGAGTGCCTCGCCAGGGGGTGATCGAGCGGCACCAACAGAACGAGCGGGTCCATCCGATAGGGGCGCCGCTCGAGTTCATGCTCGAGGCCTTCGTGAACACCGCAAAGCCCGAAGTCCACCTGACCGTCGCGAACGACCTGCAACACCTCGTTGCTTGCACGCTGGGTGAGGTCTATCGAGACATCCGGATACTCCGAAGCAAATCGCGCGATTTCGTCGGGCAGGTAGAGTTCAACGGCCGAAGCGTTGGCAGCGATGTGCACACTACCCAGGCTGCCCTGGGAAAACGCCCGCAGATCTTCGTGCAGGAGGCTGACGCCAGCGAGCAGGCTGCGGGCGTGGCGCAGCAGCGCCTCGCCGGCCAGGGTCGGACGGACCCCCCGGGCGTGACGCTCGAACAGCGGACTTCCCGCGGTCTCCTCGAGGAGCGACACCCGTTTGCTGAGCGAGGAAACCGCCATCTGGCCGCGCGCAGCCGCCGCAGCGATGCTGCCCGTCGCGCAAATCGACACGAACAGGTCGAGGGTCGACAGATCGAGTCTGCGAATGAAGGAATTCAATGTAATCGGAATCGGCACAGGCGAATCCTAAACGATCAGGATCGAGCCTTCGTTTTTTTTCATAGCTCGTTGAAAATGTTTCGCTGGTGTACCCAAGCACCCGTAGGCGATCCTCGCGCTTTGACTCGACTTCCGGAGGACGAGGATGGAGTTCGATGACGACTCAGGGATCTTGCGAAGCCCACGCTCGAGTTCACACATCCGCCTCACGTCCCACCCAGGGCAAGGTTTTGGCCGAGCCTTGCCGATCCGCTGGGGCCAGGCCGACCCCGCTGACCGGGGGCCGGTAATCGGTTCGACCTCGGAGCCGCACCAGCGAAACGCGATCGGAGCCCACAGCGGATCCTATGGCATCTATCGTGCACTGGCCGTCGCGGCGGGACGTCTCGACCGCAAGCACCGGCCCGATCTGACCGACACGCGACCGACCCGAACGATCGGGCCCTACCCCCAATGGTCTGATCCGGATCGCATCGTATCGATCGACCCCTGGGGCGCCTCGGTGCAATATGACTTTTCCGCAATGATCGCTCGCGGCATTGATGTCCGTCCGACGATCGCCATCACCGAAGCGCGGATCCATCTCCCCGAAGTGCGACAGGCCTGCGCGTTCGGTCGGCTTCGGCCAGACGGACGCATCCTGTTCGGGGACGGGTCGGCCGCGGTGACCAAGATCGCGATCGAGCCCGTCTGGTGGCTACCGGGCGTGGCCCGCCGCTTCGGCGTGGCCCGCAGCGTTCTGCGGCGCACGCTCTTCGAGCAGACGGGCGGAATGTATCCGGAGTTGATCACGCGCAATGACCTGGAAGTGTTTTTGCCGCCGATCGGCGGGCAAACCGTCTATGTGCTGGGCCGGGTCACCGATCTCGCCAATCCGGACATCGAACTGAGTGCGCGCATCCATGACGAGTGCAATGGATCAGATGTCTTCGGTTCGGACATCTGCACCTGCCGTCCCTATCTCACCCATGCCATCGAGGATTCGATCGCGTGCGCGCAGCGCGGCGGAGCGGGACTGATCATCTACAGTCGAAAGGAAGGACGCGCGCTCGGCGAGGTCACCAAGTTCCTCGTCTACAACGCGCGCAAACGCCAGGCGGGTGGTGACCGAGCCGACACCTATTTCACCCGCACCGAATGCGTGGCAGGCGTCCAGGACATGCGCTTTCAGGAATTGATGCCCGATGTGCTGCACTGGCTGGGCATTCAGCGAATCCACCGCCTGGTCAGCATGAGCAGCGACAAGTACGAGGCCATCACTGCGTCGGGAATCGAGGTGCTGGAAAGAATTCCGATTCCGGATGACCTGATTCCAGCCGATGCTCAGGTTGAGATCCAGGCCAAGATGGCCGCGGGCTACTACACGGATCCCAGCGCGCTGAAGGTTGCGCCCCCCTTGGAGGTCAGGGGCCGAGACCTGGAGCCTGGCAATGCCTGAATCCATCCTGATGCAGGCCGCAACGATCCGCACCCGCTCGATGGCGATCAGGCGATGGGTCGAAGCCGGTCACTCCAGTTGCTGGACGGTCGATCCCGCTTGCCTCGAGGATGCGGCACAGGTGGTCGCAACCATTACGCGCACACGATTCCCCGACCTTAATGTGCCGGGCCACAGCCGCTGGCGTCACTTCGAAGCGGGCGGGGAGGACCGCGCGCTCGATTTGACCCGAAGCCTCGTGCAGGCAGGGTTCGATTCAAGTTCGATTGATGCGCTCCTCGCCCGCATTGATCTCTGCATGGTGAGCGTACTGCTCGACGCCGGCGCGGGAGCCCTCTGGCGCTTCACCGATCGGCAGGGGCGCGCAATCGGCCGCTCGGAGGGGCTGGCCGTCGCGACACTCGAGGCCTTCATGCAGGGCGTCTTTGCCGAGGGCGCCCGAACGGAGCCGAGGGTGGATGCATCGGTACTCGAGCGCTTCGAAGCCGGGGAGTTGGCGCGCCTCTTTCAGCACAGCTCGGTCAACCCGCTGGACGGGCTCGAGGGGCGACTGGAGATCTTGAACCGCTTGGGCCGAGCGCTTCGCTCGCGCAGCTTGGGTCGGCCCGCCGAGCTCTACCTGCCGCTCCTGGAGGGCGTCCATCGTGAAGCCTCGATAACCGAGCAAAGCGGCGAAGCTCCGCTAGGGCTGTCCGCAGCGGCAATGCTGCAGGCGACCGTGACCGGGCTCGCTTCGGTCTGGCTGCAGGCGGGCGATGCGCCCGATGGCTCACGCGGCGACCTGTGGCACCACCCGGCGGCACGGGATGAGGATGGCTCGCGGCAACCCGAGACTCAGGGCTGGGT
>JBIKTA010000544.1:0-2643 GCA_044348315.1 Burkholderiaceae bacterium
GTCCTCGAGCGCGGTGACAAATGACTTGCGCTCGGGACTGTAGTACCAGTGATGCACGCCCTCGGCACTCAGGATGGGGCGGCTTGGATCGGCCTCACTTGGTAGCGGTGCCGGTTGGCGCCGGAACCCACTCATGGCTTGATCGTCTTGGCAGCCGAGGCGACCGAATCCAGGAAACGATTGGTCATGATGTCGTCCATACGGATGCGGGTGACGGGCGCAAGGCCGCCCGCCTTGCGGCCCAGGTTGGCCACTCGCAGCACCCGGTCGAAAGAGGCCTGCGTGAAGCGGTCGTCCGGGTGTGCAAAACAGGGGTAGGTGAAATCGAACGCCTGGTCAAACACCTTCTCATTCAGCTTGGGGAACATCGTCTTGCGCGTGGAATCGCGCACCGCCTGGCGCTCGCTTTGGACCCGCGCATTGGCCCACATGAAGCCTGCTACGACCCTCTGGACCAACTCGGGATTGTCAAGCGCGAACTGGCGGGTGGTCATGATCGAAGTGTAGGGAAAGCGGCTGTCCGGCCCAAAACCGGGGAAGTCTCCACCCGGCCCGGTGATCAGTCGATAACCCAGACCTTCGAACTCGAGTTGCTCACCAGGCGGACTGCCGCTGCTCAGGGCATCGATCTGACCAGTACGGAACGCCGCCATCATCCCCGGGGCATTGTCGAGTTGGTTGAGCTTGACATCTTTCGAGCTCAGGCCCGCTTCGTCGAGCATCAGCAGCACCCAGAGCCCGGCGCCCTGCGAAAGATTCGTCACGCCAATCCTGAGGCTCTTGAGCCCCGCGAGCCGGTCCTGCAAAGGCGACTCACGCGTGAGCTTCAATCGATCGGCGACCTCCTTGCGGACCACAAAGCTGTTGGTGTAGCAGGCGAGCATCGGCGCAACAGCGAGCAGATGGCGACCCGCCGCATACGTCTTGACAGGCTCCATCGTGTTGCTTTCGATGAAGTCGACCTGCCGGCCGATCAGGCCCTCGACCTGAGCATTGAGGGTGACCATTTCGACATCTAGGCAGAGCCGGTCGAAGATGCCCGAGGCTTTCGCGTACTGGCCGGCGACGTAGATCAATACGTGCCCGGTATTGGCGATCCGGACCTTGTCTTTCTTCGCGCACTGGGACGGTACCTCGAGCGGCTTGAGCGCGGGAGCGCCCGGCTGCGCAGATACCGGGTGTTGCCAGGACAATGCAAAAGCTGCGGCGCACGCCAAAACAAGATGGAATCGGGCCATCGTCTCCTCCGTTGTCATCATTATTGGGCCAGCGAGCCCTCGGGTACACATCTCAATCGAGGACAACACCAGATCGCTTCCAGTATACACAGCGAGCTTCGGGGGAGTCGAGCCACTACGCATGCACCCCCGTACCCCCTGCACCACGGCCTGGGAGTGCAGCACCCGTCTCAGAAGAGCCCTCCGCGCCAGGCCACGCCGCCATCCACGGTCAGCACCGTGCCGCTCACAAACGAAGCACGATCGGATGAGCCGAACACGATCATGTTCGCAATCTCCTCGGGCGTGGCGGCACGTCCAAAAGGCAGCGGCGCGGTGAGATCGGTCCAGCGCTGCGCATCGCCCAAGCGATCGGCCGCTTTGCGCTCCATGAGCGTGACCAGGCGCTCGGTCGCGGTCGGACCCGGATTCACGCCGAGCACACGTACGCCGTGACGGGGACTGTCAGCGCCCAGGGCCCGGGTGAAATTCATCATGCCGGCATTGCAGACGGTGCCGATGATGATCTCGGGATCGGGTCGCTCGCCGCAATTGCCAATCACATTGACGATGACGCCGCTGCGCCTCTGACACATGCTTCGATACACCTCGCCAATCAGAAGCGCGGTCGAAATCACCTTGAGGCCGAGCCCCTCCTGCCAATCGGCCTCGGTGACGGTCTCGATCGGTCCGGTGGGCGTTGCACCGGCATTGGTGACCAGCACATCGATCTCGCCACACGCTTTCGCCAGTCGGGCGGGTTCGCCAGCGTGCATCAGGTCGCCGACATGCACCTGCGCGGACGTCGCCCCTTGATCGAGCGCTTGCGCAGCGACGTCGCGAAGGTCGGCCTCATTTCGACCGGCAAGATGAAGCGCGCAGCCCTCGGCGGCAAAGCCCAGCGCCGCCGCCCGGCCGATTCCCCGGGAAGCGCCGGTGATCAACACCGAACGACCCACAAGCCCTGTTTCCATTTAAACCCCCTTCAGAATGCAGAAATCTCGAATGCGTAGAAGCGCTCGGGCGCTGACACCTCCCCAGCGCGACGGGGCTCGCGAAGCACGCTGCGATTCAGCGACTCGACATCCAACTGTGTACAAGCCAGATGTTTGATGCTTAAATCCCGATGCTTCAAAGAATTCTGCCGAAAAGGTGCGAGCCGTGCCATTCGGGATCGTTGCATATCCATAACCGAAGCCAATTTCGAATCAGGCTTCGATCAGCTCAGGAGAGGTATCCCATGACTTCAAGCCTTCCGAAAGGGGCCGCCCCCATCGCTTCTGTTGCTCGTCGAGACTCGCTACGGCGTGTGGGCGCGGCAGCGGCCGTGCTCGCAGCGCCCTCGCTTGTCCAGGCGTCGGGCCGACTCCGTTATCTGAAGCCGATCGTCGCCGGGCTCAACGCCAAGGAAGGCGACCCGTCCTAC
>JBIKTA010000545.1:0-2641 GCA_044348315.1 Burkholderiaceae bacterium
CATCAAGGACCTGTTTTCCAAGGCTCGGGTTGACGCCCATCCGCCGCGCGGCATTGCGCCCGGAACGATGCAGGCCATCGGGAGCCCCCACGCGGGCGCGGGCAGTGGCAGTGTGCTCCGGACGCTGCGCTGCGCCGAAACCGGGCAGATTCACGAACAGTTGCCCGCAGACCGGATCGACGATATCGGCGCCTATCACAAGCTTGCACAGACCTCATTCCTTCCAGAAAACGGAAGCAATCCCGGTGGCGGTGAGGCGGGCGCCCAGCCCGTGCAGGATGCGTTCCGGACCCATGTATCGGTCCATGATGCGGACGGATCCAGCCGGGAGATCAAGGTGCTGCCCGACTCGCTTCTGCGCTCCGATCTCCTCAATAGCCGGCTCGGCGTTCCGGCCTCGCTTCCTCAGGCGATGCGACAGGAGGCGGGCACCCCGCCGGAGGGGTGGATGCGCGGTCAGGTCCAGGGCTGGTCCCCGAACACCCTCTACGACCCCTTGAGCGGCTTTGCGGCATCGATTTCGGTGCGTAACGGCAATGAAGTCGTGATCGGGTTTTCCGGTATGGGCAGCCAACGCGGAGGGCTCGCGCAAGGGGTCAGGGGGCTCCTGAACGCGCTGGGGCTCACGCCGCCCAAGAACCTGGCGCAGGCCTCAAAGCTCACCCAGATGGTCAAGGCACACATCGATCAGGTCAATGACCAACTGCCGCCGGAGAAGCAACTGAAGCTGACGCTGGCCGGTTTCTCGATGGGCGGCGGCCTGGCCACCTACGCAGCGTTACGCAACGAGGTGCCAGCCGTGGTGATTTCGCCCATGCGGCTGGGATTGCTCGCGCGTGCCAAATGCGGCCGGGAGGCGATCAAGAAGGCACCGGGCCTGGTCACCGAGGTCACGGTGCAGGGCGACTGGGTCGCTGACAACGGCAAGACCCGCGCCCTGAAAACGCTGTCGCTGCCGAGCTATCTGCTGACCGGCCGCAAGGCCGACCCGCTGGGCGCGATCGGCCACCGATACCTGGTCCCAAAGCCAAGTGCCACAGAGCGGCAAATCGAGGCCGCAATGCAAAACTGGCCGATGCAGACCATCGAGGAGCTCGGACAGGGTATCAACGTGCACACCGAATTCAAGCTCTGTCTGGACATCCACCGCAAGGACCTGCTGGCCGGGCAGCCGCCCGCTGCGGCAACGGATGCCGGCCCGGTCGAAAACGTATTCGGGACGGCATTTGAGACGCAGAGGAGCGATGCCCAAAGCGTTCAGACCAATCGACAGTCGGCCTTTTTTGGGCCGCCAGTCTGAGGGGCCGGCCCTCGCCCGTCTCGGGCTTGACCGGCTCCACACAACCATTCAATAATACACATCTTAATCTAAATCGATACACATCATGCGCACAAACATCGATATCGACGATGAATTGCTTCGCGCCGCACTCGCGGCCGGACCCTTCAAGACCAAAAAAGACGCCGTCGAGGCCGGCCTTCGGCTGCTCGCGCGCCAGGCTCACTATCGGGAGATCCTCAAGTGGCGAGGTCTGCTCAAGTGGGAGGGTGACGAGGGTACGGACTGGCGCGGCCCCGGCGCAGCGATGCAGTCGGTCCTTGCCGCCCACGAACCCCCGCCCCGTGAGTCCGGCCGTGCTGGTGGTTGACGCGGGCGTCTGGATCGATTTTTTCAATGGGCGGGACAATCGTGCAACCGCGGGCCTTACAGACCTGCTCCTGGCCGGTGAGGTCACGCTGGTTGTACCCGACCTCGTGCTGTTCGAGGTTCTTCGCGGCTTTCGATTCGAGCGCGACCACCGCCAGGCGCGCACGCTGCTCGCCGGACTCTCGATCGAGTCGACCGGCGGCGCAGTGATCGCCGAGCTTGCGGCCTACCACTATCGGGTGCTCCGGCAGGCGGGGTTCACCGTACGCAGTCCGATCGACGTGATCATCGCCGCGTTCTGTATCGATCGGGGCTACACCCTGCTTCACGGTGATCGGGACTTTGCTGCATTCGAGCTTCTGCGGGGCCTGCGCTGTTGGCCACCGCCCGGGATCAGCGAAGCGGGCACGGCCATCGAGTAAGCGGTATGCTCCACGGATTAGGGGCGGCCCCTCCGCCGCCCGGGAGCCTCGCCGTGTTGAGTTCACCAAACCCAAATCGGGCAATGCGACCGATTTCGATCGGGCTCGCAGCGCTCGTCGTGCTGCTTGCAGGCTGTGCCAGCCCCTGGGGCACTCTACCCGACCCGTCAGTTCAATACCCGATCGCGGGCCTGCCTCCACCCCCCTACGCGGTCCGCGAGGAACGCCTCTATCGGCCCGACCCTGAAACCGATCCCGCAGCCGCCCGAGGGTTTACCGGCGACGCCCCGCCAGCGTTTGCGGGAACGGGTCCGTCTGGCGACGCCGAGCAGTCGGCTGAGCAGGAAATCCTGCCCCCGCCACCCACCTTCAATTCGCTGGCTGACTGCGAGCGTGCCTACGGGCCCGGCCAATGCCGAACCGGCGACGAAATTTTCAGCCGAAACGTGCCGGCTGGCACGCCGCTCCCGGCACCGATTGCCCAGAGCTACATGCCCTACGCCTACGGCTCGATGACCGGCGCGCTCAACTATGGTTACCTCGCACCACCGGGCGCCTACGTGCCGGGCAT
>JBIKTA010000546.1:0-2636 GCA_044348315.1 Burkholderiaceae bacterium
TCTACTGGGGCGCCGAGAAAGAATGGCTGGCGACCAGCGACAAGCCGGACAGCCGCTATCGCGGCGAACGCGAGCTCGAAAACCCGCTCGCGGCCGTGCAGATGGGCCTGATCTACGTGAATCCCGAAGGGCCCGACGGCAACCCGGACCCGGTCGCAAGCGGGCGGGACGTGCGCGAGACCTTTGCCCGAATGGCCATGAACGACTACGAAACCGTCGCGCTGGTCGCAGGCGGGCATACCTTCGGCAAAGCACACGGCGCGGGTGACCCCAAACTGGTGGGCCCGGAACCCGAGGCCGCCCCGATCGAGCAGATGGGATTCGGGTGGATCAATCAGCACGGCAAGGGGCACAGCGAGCACACGACCACCAGCGGCATCGAGGGTGCATGGAAGCCGCACCCCACGACCTGGGACATGGGCTACTTCAAGGTGCTCTTCAAGTACGAGTGGAAGCTCGTGAAGAGCCCGTCGGGCGCCTGGCAATGGGAGGCACAGAACGTCGAGCCCGAGGACATGATTCCCGATGCACACGACTCGACGAAACAGCATCCGCCGATGATGACCACAGCCGACCTGTCGCTGCGTCTCGACCCGGCCTACGAGAAAATCTCGCGTCACTTCCTCGCCCACCCCGAGGAATTCGCCAATGCCTACGCCCGCGCCTGGTTCAAGCTGACCCACCGCGACATGGGGCCGAAATCGCGTTACGTCGGTCCTGAAGTCCCTGCCGAAGACCTGATCTGGCAAGACCCCGTCCCGGCAGTCGACCACCCGCTGGTGAACGTCGAGGACATCGCCTGGCTCAAGGCGAAGATCAACACAAGTGGGCTGACCATCGCCGAATTGGTGTCGACCGCCTGGGCGTCCGCTTCGAGCTTCAGGGGATCGGACAAGCGCGGCGGCGCCAATGGTGCGCGCATCCGCCTGTCCCCGCAGAAGGACTGGGAGGTGAACCAGCCCGAGCAACTCGCACGCGTCATTGCGGCGCTTGAAGCGATCCAGGCAGCGTTCAATTCAGGCGAGCGAGGCGGTCGGAAAATCTCACTCGCGGACCTGATCGTTCTGGCCGGTAAGGTTGGGATCGAGTCGGCCGCGCATGCGGCAGGCCACACGATCGAAGTGCCCTTCGCAGCCGGTCGCACCGACGCGAGCGCCGAGCAGACCGAGGTCGAATCCTTCGCCGTGCTGGAGCCCGAGGCCGATGGCTTTCGCAACTACCGGAAGACCGCCTACAGCGTGTCGCCTGAGGCGATGCTCATCGACAAGGCGCACCTGCTCACGCTGTCCGCGCCGGAGATGACGGTGCTGATCGGCGGCCTGCGCGTGCTCGGTGCCAACCATCGTGGCTCGAAGGCAGGAGTGTTCACCGATCGCCCGGGACAACTCAGTAACGATTTCTTCGTGAATGTGCTCGACATGGGCACGCGCTGGCAGCCCGTGGGCGACAACGCCTACGAAGGCCGGGATCGAAAGACCGATCGCGTGAAATGGACTGCAACGCGGGTCGACCTCGCCTTCGGATCGAACTCGCAACTGCGGGCACTCGCCGAGGTCTATGCCCAGGGCGACAATCGCGAGAAATTCGTGCGCGACTTCGTGGCGGCCTGGACCAAAGTGATGGAACTCGACCGCTTTGACCTCAGGCGTAAAGCCTGATGAGCCGGGGCGCGCGGGCCTCACACTCGCGCGCCCCCGGACAAGGCTACCTCGCGGTGTAGCCGCCATCAACGACGAGTTCGGCTCCGGTGATGAATTTCGATTCATCGCTCGCGAGATATACGACCGCCCAGGCAATATCATCGGGCTCTCCCATGTGGCCCAGGGGATGCGCCGCACCCGCATCCGCCTTGGACTTCTCGAGATCGCCGCCGACCGCCTTGAAGTGATTCTCGACCATAGGCGTCCAGATGTAGCCGGGGTGGATCGAATTCACACGAATGCGCTCGGCCGCGTACGTGATCGCATCGTTCTTGGTCATCAAGCGCACGGCGCCTTTGGAGGCCTGATAGGACGCAAGCGAACCGATGCCGACCAGCCCGGCAATCGATGAAAGGTTGATGATCGAACCGCCGCCCGCGCGTCTCATGTGGGGCAAGACGTGCTTGGTGCCAAAGAAAACACTCTTGACATTGATCGACTGTACGCGATCCCACTCGGACTCGGTCACGGCATCGGTCGGCTTGGGAACGCCTGCGATGCCGGCGTTGTTGACCAGGACATCGATCCGGCCATATCGCTGCGCCACCTCATCGATCGCGGATTTGAACAAGCGTTCATCCGAAACGTCGACCCGCCAGAACGCGACCTCTGTACCCGCTTGCCGGAGCGACTCGGCAAGCGCCGCGCCCTCGGCCTCGAGGAGATCAAAAATCGCGACTCGCGCCCCCTCCTCGACCATGCGCGCCGCGCAGGCCCGCCCGATACCCAGTGCTCCACCTGTGACGATCGCGACCTTTGACTTGAGTCGATTCATTGCAACGCTCCCATGGTTGATCGGATGCCCGGACCCGCATGGCTCTCCCGGACCCGCATGGCTCTTTTAGCCGGGCCGCGCTGCGTCGAACTTGATCGTGCTCAAGAGCTCGACCGCTCGATGGCGCGAACCCGTCTGGGCGCCCCAACTGCTCGGAGGCG
>JBIKTA010000548.1:0-2627 GCA_044348315.1 Burkholderiaceae bacterium
TGCAGTCGGCTTCAGGCTCCCCGGGCTCGAGTTTCACAACCAGCGCGTCGAGGCAGCCTACCGGAAGGAGTTGGTGAAGGGGGAGGATGACTCCCAGCGTGCGGCGCCCGCATCCGTGGCGAGCCTTTTTGCCGATGTGCGACGCAACTACTTCCGGCTCTTCTTTCACTATCTGTATTTCGATGTGGCCAAGTGGTCCTATCTGCAGTTCAGCGTGCTCGTGCCCTATATCGCACTGGGCCCCACGATCGTCGCGGGCGGACTGACGCTCGGCGCCATGCAGCAGATCATTCGGGCTTTTGGCAAGGTTCAGGAGTCTTTCCAATACCTCGTCACGAGCTGGTCGACGATCGTCGAGCTGCTTTCGGTCTACAAGCGCTTGCGGGGGTTTGAGATGCAGATTCGGGCGCTCGAGCGCGGCGAGAGCGCCCCCATTCCGGGCAGCTTTGACTGAAAGAAAAGGCAAGCTTTTGCCCTCATCAAGCTCGCAAGTCGGCTCGACACCCGCACCGAAGCGCTCACAGTTCCAGCTCGAATCGAGGGCGGCGGGACGACGGCTGCGTGTGCGCGGGCCCCGCTCAGTCCGAGTCCGGGCGACCCCGCTCCGGGTAAGCTTTTGCGAAGGCCAGAATCACTTCGCGCACGACCCGACGCTGGGGAACCGGCAGATTCAGAAACGCCTCGAAAAGCTCACGCTCCTGGTAACCGATTCCGCTGTCCCAGCGCTCCTTGCGCTCCTCGATCCGTCCAGCAACCTCCTCGCCGAAGCGCAGCAGATGGGGCGGAACGCCCAGCCATTCGGCGAGAACGACCAGCTTGTCCTGCGAGGGCAGGGTTTCTCCGAGCAGCCAGCGCCGGACCCCGTGGAGCGTCATGGGCTTGCCCCAATAGCGCTGATTGAACTCGCGTTCAAGTACCGAAGGCTTCGGGCTGTAGCCGGCATCTCGCATGGCCTGAATCAGGCGCGCGGCGAACTGCGCTTTGGATGAGAGTTCTTGCATAGGTCAGACCATAATCCTTCCTTGAAGAACGTGGTGTAACAAGAGCTCTCGATCAAAAACAGAACTTGATCAAGAGTAAAGCCGCCTCAATCTGTTGCGTGGAAGCGACCCGCACCCGCTCGCCACCCCGCCGAAAATCTTGTGCCCGCCCCAGGGAAACCGTTCGCAGAGGGCGGCCTGCGGGGCGACCTCGTGCTACAGTCGCCCGACTAAAAAATAATCCAGTGGAGGAGCGGTCATGCCATGCAAGGTTGATGCCGTGGGTCGCGATATCGAGGTGTCGTGACTTGGACACTTCAGCTGACATCGACACCATTCTCAACCCCCGCTCGGTTGCAGTGATTGGCGCCTCCAGCGAGCCCGGCAAACGCGGCTACCGCGCCCTCACCATCCTCCTCGAAGACGGCTATACCGGCCGTATCCACCCGGTCAATCCGCGCGAGACCGAGATTCTCGGACTGCCCTGCCATGCGTCGGTCACGGAGATTGATGAGTCGGTGGATGTCGCGCTCATCTGCACCCCTGCGAGGCAGTTGCCCGCGCTCCTCGAAGCCTGCGGACGCAAGGGTGTAAAAGGCGCCATTGTCGTTTCCGGCGGTTTCAGCGAGGCGGGCGAGGCGGGCCTCGCACTCGAACTCGAGTCGGTCGAGGTAGCCCGGCGCCACGGCGTGCGCCTCATTGGCCCGAACATGAATGGTGTGTTCAGCCGTCGCCACCGTTGTAACCTCAGTCCATGGCGCGAAGTGCCCGCCGGCTCCATCGCCGTGCTCTCGAATTCGGCCAACATCGTCCATTGGCTGCTCACCAAGGCCTGGGCGCGCGGGCGTGTGGGCTTTTCGACCCTGCTGTCCGTCGGCAATCAGGCCGACGTGCAATTCCATGAGCTGATCGAGGGCCTCGATCAGGATCCCGACACCCGTGCCATCATCGTCTACGCTGAAGGTTTCAGGGATGGCCGCGCCCTGATCGAGGTGGCGGCGCGGGTCGTGCCGAGCACGCCCATCGTCATGTACAAGGCCGGTCGCAATGGTGAGGGCGCGCGCATGGCGCGTTCGCACAGTGGGTCCTTGGCGGGCGATTACGCGGTAAGCAGCGGGGTGTTGCGCCAGGCAGGCGTCAGCCTGGTCTCCCGCGCAGAGTATTTGTTGCCCGTGGCCGAGGCGCTGGCCAGCCTGCCCGCGATGCGTTCGCGCAACGTCGCCGTGATTTCCGAGGGCGGCGGCCCGATCACGATTGCCTCCGAGGCCTTGAGCGAGCTTGGCATGAATCTGGCTCCGCTCTCAGAGCAGACCCAGGCGAAGATCCACGCCGTCATCCCCGATTCCACCGTCATTGCCAATCCGGTCGACATCGCAGTGTTGGCCAATCCCTCGGTGCGCAACTACGGCTTGTGCGCACAGGCGATTCTCGAGGATCCGGGTATCGACGCGATCCTGTTCGTGGGCTGGTTCGGCGCCTATGGTCGGCGGGGGACTCCAGCCGTTGCGGCCGAGGAAATCGAGATTGCGCACGGCCTGGTGCGCACCATGCGGCAAACCGGCAAGCCAGTCATCGTTCAATCCCACTATGCTCAGATGGGTACCGAGGCGCTCGCGGTGCTGCGTGAGGGCGGGGTCGTGGTGCATC
>JBIKTA010000547.1:0-2627 GCA_044348315.1 Burkholderiaceae bacterium
CTGAGCCGCTGCGAGGGCTATCGCAATTTCTGCAACAAGCTCTGGAATGCCAGCCGCTTCGTGCTGATGCAGACCGAGGGGCAGGAGTGTGGTTTCGCGCCCCATGAGGCGGGGCAGTGCGGGCCGGGTCGTTACCTCCATTTCAATGCGGTCGACCGCTGGATCGTTTCCGCCTTGCAGCGCACCGAGCAGGAGGTCGAGAAGGCCTTTGGTGAGTATCGGTTCGATCTGGCCGCGCGTGCAATCTACGAGTTTGTCTGGGATCAGTACTGCGACTGGTATCTCGAACTCGCCAAGGTTAATCTCCAATCGCCTGACCCGGCGGTGGCGCGGGCCACCCGGCGCACCCTATTGAGGGTGCTCGAAACGGTCCTGCGTCTGGCCCACCCGATCATTCCGTTCATCACCGAAGAGCTCTGGCAGCGGATCGCGCCGCTCGCGCAGCGCTACGGCGCACGGGGCAATCAGTCGCTCGAGGGCGAGGCGCTGAACGAGGCAGTGGCCGAGAGCCGCTTCTCGATCAGCACCCAGCCCTATCCGCAGGCCGACCTCAACAAGCTCGATCCCGCGAGCGAGGCCTGGGTCGATCGGCTGAAGGGTTTGATCGAGGCCTGCCGCGCGCTCCGGAGCGAGATGGGTCTGCAGCCGGGTACGCGCGTGCCGCTGCTGCTGGAAGGTGCGGCGAACGAGTTGGCCGACTTCGCCCCGTATCTCAAGGCGCTCGCGCGTCTTGAGTCGGTCGAGGTGGTCGAGATGCTGCCGGCCGATTCGCCCGCTCCGGTGCAGGTGGTCGGTCCCGTGCGAGTCATGCTCAAGATCGAGATCGACCGCGAGGCCGAGCTGGCCCGGCTCGACAAGGAGATCGCCCGTGTCGAGGGCGAGGCGCAGAAGGCGCGGGGCAAGCTCGGCAACGCCAGCTTCGTCGAGCGCGCGCCCGCGGCGGTGGTGGCGCAAGAGCGCGAGCGGCTGGCGGGCTTCGAGGCCGCGGCCGGGCAACTGAAGGCGCAGCGGGCGCGAATCGCGGGTTAGAGGACTTGGCCGGGCGGGTGATTGCCCTTTCCGGGGAGGGCTTTCGCCGGGCTGGCCCGGCCGGGCTCAACTCGATTCGCCCGCCGACCCGCCCGTCTGCGTCCTTCCGCCAGCGACCGACGCGCGTCAGAGTCGAGTCCGTCGACAATGCCTCGCCGCACGGCGCCTCGTGCCTCCGAAGGTTCATGTCCTCGCCAAAGCGTCCACGCGCTCTCGAATTCCTTCGACCGCCGCAGCCGTTTGTTTGCGGTAGGCATCGGCAAGCCCGAACCGCTGAAGTACCGGGGCAGTGACGTCTGGTTGCGTCGCATCACCCAGAAGCACCGCTGCGCGTACCTTATCAAAGGTGACCGATTCAAATTCCTGCCCGAAGTGCCTGTCGAATGGAATGCCCTGGATGGCATCGGTCAAAGTCTGGGGCCGGGCTGATTTACAAGCCAATATCGAAAGTCATGAGAAATTGAAGCGGAATTGCAGGTGAATGAGGGGGTGTGGGGTTGGTACCTCATGCGGAGATGCTCATGTACATTTCTGCCATCGCCGCCGGTCATCGATCCCAGAGTCGCCCATGAAATTCATGCACACCGCCGACCTGCATCTCGACAGCCCGCTCAGGGGTTTGTCGTCCCATGCCCATTTGCCCGCCGAGCGGCTGCGCACGGCGACTCGGGACGCGTTCAGCAACCTTGTCACCCATGCGATCGATGAGCAGGTCGATTTCATGGTGATCGCGGGCGATGTCTATGACGGGGACTGGAAGGACTTCAATACCGGCCTCTACTTCGTGCGTCAGCTGGGGCGGCTGCGGCAGGCGGGGATCCCGGTCTATCTCCTCTACGGCAACCACGACGCCGAGAGCGAGATGACCCGCAGCCTGGAGTTGCCCGACAACGTACACGTGTTCGCATCCCGCAAGGCGCAGACCCATTGCATCGAGCATCTGAAGGTCGCGCTTCATGGCCGAAGCTTCAGGATCGCTGCGACCACCGACAACCTGCTGCCGGACTATCCCGATCCCGTCCAGGGCTTCCTGAACATCGGCGTGCTGCACACCGCGCTCGAGGGCAACTCCGAGCATGCTCGCTATGCGCCGTGTTCGATCGCCGAGTTGCGGGCCAAGGGCTACCAGTACTGGGCGCTCGGTCATGTGCATGAGCACTGGATGCAGCGCGGCGACGTGACGATTGCCTACCCGGGCAACCTGCAGGGCCGTCACATTCGCGAGCAGGGCGCGCGCGGTGCGCTGCTCGTCACGGCCGAAGGCAAGGACATCACCGAAGTCGAGCGGCTGGAGGTCGATGTCCTGCGCTGGCATGCGATGGAGGTCGACATCAGCGAACTGAACGATCGTTCAGCCGCGATCCGTGCCGTCGGTCAGGCGCTGGAGCGGGTCCTGGATGACACGCCCTCGCATCTGCCGCTGGCCGTGCGTGTCACCTTCACCGGTCGCTCGGCCGTGCATTCGGATCTGGTGGCCGATGAGCTTCAACTGCGCCAGGAAGTGGTCGCTCAGGCGCTCACGGTGGGCTCGGAACGTCTTTGGATCGAAAAGGTCCGCATCGCGAGCGAGGCCGTGAGCACGGAGCCCTTGTCAGATG
>JBIKTA010000549.1:0-2624 GCA_044348315.1 Burkholderiaceae bacterium
ACGACATTCCCCTCTCGACCCATCCGACCAACGTCAACCTGCTCAGCATCGTTTCGGTGCATCGGGTCCTGATCGCGCAGCAGATCAGCTATCTGATCGTCCGGCTCTCGGATGAGAAACGCCTGAGAGAGGAAGTTGACCGACTGCATGAGTCGCTGCAGCAAGCCTGGAAGAAACGACAGCGCGCCCCAGATCCGGGATCACTCGTCAGAACCCCCCTCGTCACGTACCGCGCGGCGGCTGCGTTTCTCGAGAACTTTCTTTCGTTTGTCGGCCTCGGCGCGCAGCCGGTAGAGCGGCGTGCGGACGGCGCGGGCAATGGGGTTACGCGGTCTGCGGGCGGGGCCGGGCTTGCGCATGGGTATCGGGCCGAGCGACGTAGGCGGCAGCCATGCAGCCGGTCAAGCCGGCTGAGGCTGGCCCACACCGGCCCCCTCGCTCAGGATGTGGCTGGACAGACGCTGAGCGACGGCCTCCTGCAGAGCAGCGCTCTGCCCGGCCGGTATACCTCGCTCGCCCGTAGCACCCACTTGCGGCACGTCAGGTGCGCCCGCCGCCTGATCTGCAGGTGCGCCAACTGCACCCGCCTGGACTTGCGCCTTGAAATTGTCGCGCTCCGCCTTGAGCACAGCGTCGACCAAATCCACAGGCTTGAGTGCGGGGGGCATAGCGGGCGGGAGCCTCGCACTCAGGTCATCCACGCGCGGTTTAAGCTCGAGAAGACGGGCGATGATCGTCTCGTTTTCAGGATCAACGGCCGATGCGAGTGAAAGGACCGATACCCAGTCAGCAATATCAGCCACCGAATCGGGTGCGCGACACATTCCCCGGAAGCGCTCCAACTGGTCATCCGCTACTCCTATCGCGGCACGCAAGTTCGCCACCCAGTCCTGCCAAGACGTTTCATCGGCGTCCCAGACTTTGGCCTTGTCCTTTAAAACAAGTCCCAGGGTATCGCGGTCAATCGCCAAGCGCTGCTGCAGGCTGGACAAATCGGAAGCCATATCACCGTAGTCCTCGCGCTCTTTGTTTCTCTGCGCAATCAAGGCAGCGGATTCGGGACGGTTTTGGAATTCATTGAACATCGCCTGAACGCCGCCCACATTGCGTATCGCCATGCCAAAGCCCAGGCCCGCCTTCCCGATAAGCGCGCGTTTATTCCCCGTTATGGCTGCGCGCGTGGCGTCATCGAGCGCATCCTTGGCAATCGAGGCCTGCTCGTCTCCAGCACGCTGGGAGACTTCGGTCAGCGCCTTTTGAACGCGATTGAAGGTGTCCTGCAACATGCCCTGCGATCGGCCAAACTGCAGCATCGCACCCGGAATCTCGATCCCCAACTGCGTCGCGACGCTCAGGAACTCCCCCACGAGATCGCCCTTCAACACATTCTCACGGTCCTTGAGCATCAGGCCCTTGAGCTCGAGCAGAAGCATCGGGCGTACCGCATCGAGCCGGGGCCGGGCGTCCGGCGGCAGGAGGCCGCGCAAGGCATCGATTGTCCGATTGGGGTGGTACTGCTCGGCCGCAGCCTGGATGCGCAGAAAATCTCGCTGCACCTTCGGGTCGAGTGTCGCGGCGTTGCCAAAATCGATGAGCCCAAGCGTGGTCCGTCCGCCCTCGGGCGTATCGACCATCAGATTGCCCGCATGCAAATCACCGTGATAAAAGCCCGAGCCATAGAACGCCTCCTTGAACCACATGGTGTTGAGCGTGATCAGTCTCTGGCAGAGCGCCTCGCCCTGCGCCTTGAGGTTCGCCAACAGCTCCGGCGTGGTCTCGGGATTACGGGCGGCAGCCTCCATCTCGGCCACGAAGCCCTTGACGCTGCGCCCCGGCATCTTGTCGAGAATGAGGAACTCGGCCCGGGCCTCCCGGCCCGCAGTCATGGTCATCACCTGTACCCCACCATCTGCCGCTTCGGGCCGCCCTGCGTAGACCTGAGCCCTCTGGATCTCGGCCGCCTCGAAACGGAGATCGAGCTCGCTCTCGATCTGATCAGCGATGGACGCCATCGTGCGCACCAATCCATCGCCCCCGCCCGCGGCTTCTCGGCCGCGCTCGGCTGCGACACGCTCGAAAAAGGCGCGCTCGCGCCCTGCACGCTCGACGATGCCAGGCCGGAGCAACTTCACAACGACCTCGCGCGGTACGCCGCCCTGTCCCTCTGGCGGCTCGAGCGTGACCGCGAGCGTCTCGGCGACCGACGCCGAACTGAGCACACGGATATTGCTCATCTTTGAGCCCTCCGCGCCGATGCTGCGCGCCACACCTGAGAGCAGCACCAGCCGCTCCTCGTCGGCGATGGGATTGAGATTTTCCTTGAGCGCCTGCAGAGCGGTGGCAACCGCGGGATCCTTGGCTTGCGAGCCCAGCTGCTGCACCATCTTCTGCAGGAACGGACCTGCGCCTTTCAGCAACGCGACCATGTGATCAAGCGGCTCGGCACTATTGCCCTGCTGATAGAGCGAAGCCAGCATGGTCTTCTTGTCGCCCAGGCTCTGACTCGAAAAATAACGCTGCAACACGTCTTCGAGGAGCCGGCCCAGTTCGGGAGGCAACTCGTCGGTCATATCGGCCAGCGCTCTGGTATACACGCTGAAATCGTAATCCTCCACCGCCTGGTC
>JBIKTA010000061.1:0-8751 GCA_044348315.1 Burkholderiaceae bacterium
GGCGCCGATCGGCTGTGCCGGGCTTTTGGTGGCGGGGGGCGGGCTGCGGCCGCCGCCATCGACGGGCTCTCGCCCGAGGACTTCGAGCGCTTTGTCGTGGCACTCAGGCAGATGGACTGGGGTCCATCGGCCGCACGCGCTGGCTCATGATCACGATCGCGAGCAGCGTGAGGCCGATCAGGTCGGTGAGCCAGCCGGGTTTGATGAGCGCCAGCGCGGCGACCACCAACAGCACCCGCTCCCAGGGTCGTGCAAGGTTCGCAAACCAGCCGAACAGCCCGCCCGCGAGCGCGATGACACCGGTGAGCGCAGAGGCCACCGCCAGCAACACCTGCCACCACTGCGTGCTCCAGTCGTGGACGATCAGCAGCAGGCTGGGCTCGTAGACAAACATGAACGGCACGATGTAGGCGGGTGCTGCGGCCCGCATCGCCGCAAAACCGGCCGACCACATACTGGTCTGGGCGAGTCCTGCGGCGGCGAACACCGCGAGCGCAACCGGTGGCGTGATCGCGGACAGGATGGCGAAATAGAGGGCAAACATGTGCGCGGCCGGCGTGACGGCCCCGAGCTTGATGAGCGCCGGGACCAGCAGCGACACCATCACGATATAGGCCGGCGTGGTGGGCATGCCCATGCCCAGGATGATGCCGGCCATCGCTGTGAGGATGAGTGCGAGCAGCAGCGCATCCTGCGCGAGTCCGATCACCAGTTGGGTGAATTCGATCCCCAGCCCGGTGATCGTGACCGATCCGATCACGAGTCCTGCACACGCACAGGCCATCGCCACTGCGAGCGTGTTGCGCGCCCCGTCCTGAAGCGCATCGAGAACGGTGCGCCAGGTGATGCCGGCGCGCGTGCTCGCGCGAAGCAGCGCGAGCGGAATACAGGAGAGTGCCCCGGCCAGTGCGCAGAGCGGCGCCGAATAGCCGGCGGTCAACCCGGCGAGCACGATGAGAATGGGGATAAACAGATGGCCCCGCACGCGCATCACTCGCCCAAAGCTGGGAAGCTCCGACTTTGGCACGCCGGCGAGCTTGTAGCGGCGGGCTTCGAAATGCACCGCTGCGAAGACCGATGCGTAGTAGAGCAGCGCCGGGATCAAGGCCCAGAGGGCGACCTGCGCGTAGGGTACGGCGAGAAATTCGGCCATCACGAACGCGGCGGCGCCCATGATGGGCGGCATGAGTTGTCCGCCGGTTGATGCGACCGACTCGACCGCCGCGGCAAAGGCGGGCCGGAAGCCGGTGCGCTTCATCAACGGGATCGTGATGGGGCCGTCGACCATCACGTTGGCGACTGCACTGCCCGAGACCGTGCCGAAGAGCGACGAGCTGACCACTGCGACCTTGCCTGGCCCGCCTGCGGTGTGGCCGGTGATCGACATCGAGAAATCCATGAACAGCTGCCCGGTGCCGCTCTTTTCCATGAAGGCACCGAACAGCACAAACAGCATCACGTAGGAGGCCGAGACGCCCAAGGTCGAGCCAAAGATGCCCTCGGTCGAGAGGTAGAGCTGCTCCATGAGCACCGGGATCTTGACCTGGGTGAAAAACGCCGCATAGACGATGAACACGATGGCGGTGATCGGCAGCGCCCAGCCGATCACCCGGCGTGTGCCCTCGAGCACCAGCAGTACGGCGACCACCGTCCAGAACTGGTCGGCGACCGTGAGATCATCGATGTAGATGATGCGGCTGGTGAAGGTCTCATAGTTGATGAAGATGTGGAGCACGGCGCCGCAGGCGAGCGCGAGCAGCGCGAGGTCGAGCGCGCGCACGCGCCAGCCCCCCCTTGCAAAGCTCGGATAGAGCAGGAACACCAGCGCCATCGCGAACATCAGGTGGATGCCGCGAAAAATCACCGCGTCCGGCGGGCCGAGGGCTGCGGTGTAGATGTGATAGAGCGACATCGCCACCGCAAGCACGGTGACGGTGGCCTTCAGGACTGCGGAGGCCGGGGGGACTGCTGCGTGTTCATCAGACATCGCGGCTCCGTCTGGCTGGAAGGGGAACTCGCCCCGGGAGGCGCTCCGCGCTCGAAGACAGGCCTCCATGGGCCGAGGTCCCGGGGACGCGCCGAATCAGAGGCTGAGCCATGACGGCTCGCGGCGCGGGGCGTGATCGCCCCGCTTCAATTGCTCAGCCTCAGGGCACGATCAGAGCGCGCCAATCTCGCGGTAGAACTTCTCGGCGCCCTTGTGCAGCGGGACGCCGATCGGTTCGGCCATGGCCTTGGGCGTGAGCCCGGTGATGGCCTTGACCGTCGCAGTGAGGGTGTCGATGTTGGAGGCCATGGTCTTCACCATCGTGTAGACGGCTGCTTCGGGCAGGTCGCAGGCGACCACAACGTGGGTCAGATAGGCGATCACCGGTACATCGGCGCTCTGCTTGGGATAGGTCCCCGCCTTGATGATCTGGCGGGTATAGCCGGGATTGGCCTTGCTGAGCTTGCCCATCGTGGCATCGTCAACCGGGACGAGGCGGACATCGCGTGCGCTTGCCAGATCCATCACCGAGGAGGCCGGCGCCGTCGTGCCGAGCGTGAACACATGGGCGTGACCGTCTTTGAGCATGCTGACCGCGTCGGTGTAGCTCGCCTGGAAGCTCGCACGGGCGAGTTTTTTGTAGTCGAGCCCGTTCAGCTCGAGGACGGTGGCCGTCAGGACTTCGGCGGTGTTGCCGCGGGGCTGGGTGACGAGCGACTTGCCGGCGAGGTCTTTATAGGAATTGATCTTGGCGTCGGCCAGCGCTACGACCTGGAAATACTGCGGATAGAGGTTGGCGAGCTGGCACACTTTGGTGACCTTGCGCGGATAGGGTTTGTTGCCCTCGATCCCGTCATAGGTGGTCGATGAGTTGGCCATCCCGATGTGGGCTTTGCCCTCGTCGATGCCCCGCACGTTGCTGATGCCTGCGCCAGGTGTGGTCTGAATCTGGAGCCCCGGGATGGCCTTTTCCCACATCCCCTTGAGCGCCCCGCCCAGCGGAATCCATGCGCCGCCCTGCGGACCGGTCATGAAGGTGAGTTGCTGGGCCGACGCGGCACTCGCGGCGAGGCCGGCCACCACGACAGCGATTGCGCTGAATCGATTGACTCGGATCATCATCGTCTCCTTTGGGTTTTTGAATGATTCAGGATGAAACCCGATGATAGCCTCAGGTTGACGATTCGATGAAGCCCCCAGGCTATTGCCAGTGTGCGCGATCACGGGCGCCAGCGCGCGAGCAAGAGCGCGTTGCCAACTACGCTGATGGATGAGAGCGCCATCGCCGCGCCCGCGAAAACCGGGTTGAGCAGGCCCGCGACCGCAAGCGGGATCCCCACGATGTTGTAGATGAAGGCCCAGAAGAGGCCCTGCAGGATCCGGGCGTGGGTGCGGCGTGAAATGTCGAGGGCGGCCCCGATCAGGCCCGGGTCCCCGCGCATCAGCGTGATGCCCGCGGTCTGCATGGCGACATCGGTGCCATTGCCCATCGCGAGCCCGATGTCGGCCGCGGCGAGTGCGGGCGCGTCATTGACCCCGTCGCCGACCATCGCAATCCGGGTCCCGTCCGGCGCAGTGTTTCGAAAGTGCTCGATCAATGCGGCCTTGTCGCCGGGCAGCACTTCGGCATGAATCTCGGTGATGCCGAGCGCGCGTCCGACCGCCGTCGCAGCGCCGACGTTGTCGCCGCTGATGAGCACGGTCCGCAGGCCCTGAGCATGCAGTCGCTCCACCGCCTCCCGCGCGCCGGGCTTGATGGTGTCGCCAAAGACCATCATCGCCACGGCGCCCTCGGTCGGCAGCGATACGGTGGCGTGGTCGGCCCCCAGCCGTTGGAGCACAACGAACGATACGGTCTGGCCGGCCGCTGACGCAGTCTCTGCGGCTCCGGTCCAGCGTTCGATCGAGACGCCGCTTTCGCGCATCCATCGCTCCTGTCCGATCAGAAGCTCGTAGGCCTCCGGATCGATGCCTGCCTGAGCGGCTGGGTCGGGCCGCTTCCCCGCGACCCGCGCGCGCAAGCCCCGGCCCGGCACGGCTTCGACGTCGGTCACCCGGAAGGCCGTGCGATCGGCCGAGCCGTCACGGGGTCGCAGTCCGAGTGGCTCGATGCCGGGTGCGCGCAGGGCCCGTGCGAGGGGGTGTTCGCTGCCCGCTTCGGTCGCGTCGATCAGCTCGAAGAGCGCTTGCCGGTCCACGCCCGGGGCGGTTTCGAAGGCGAGCAGGCGCGGCTCGCCCACGGTCAGCGTGCCGGTCTTGTCGAATGCCACGATCGATACGGCGCGCGCGATCTCGAGCGCCTGCGCATCGCGGATCAGGATGCCGTGACGGGCCGCGACCCCGGTTCCGGCCATGATCGCGGCGGGCGTTGCGAGCCCGAGCGCGCAGGGGCAGGCGATCACCAGCACCGAGACTGCGTGGATCAGGGCCAGCTCCCAAGGCGCCCCGCTCAGCCGCCACCCGATCAGGGTCAGCAGTGCGATCACGAGCACGGCAGGCACGAACACCGCACTCACCCGATCAACCTGTCTTTGAATCGGCGCCTTTGCCAGTTGCGCCTGCTCGACCCGTTCGATAATGTTCGCGAGCACGGTCTGCGTGCCCACTGCGGTGGTGTCCACCACGATGAGACCTTCGCCGTTGATCGACGCGCCCGTCACCCTGTCGCCGGGTCCCCGGGCGAGCGGCAGGCTCTCGCCGGTCAGCATAGACTCGTCGACATGGGAGTGACCCTCGATGATGCGGCCATCGACCGGGATGCGCTCGCCCGGACGCACACAGACCTGATCGCCCACGGCGACGGCATCGATCGGCAACTCGATCTCGGCATCGGCCACCCGCACTCGCGCCCGCTCCGGCCGCAGCGCCGCGAGGGCTCGGATCGCCGCCGCCGTGCTGCGTCGGGCGCGCAGTTCCAGTCTTTTGCCCAGCAGCACCAGCGCAATCACTACGCTGGAGGCTTCGAAATAGTAGTGCGCGTGGTGCTGCGGATCGCCGCTCAGAAGCGACTGCAGCAGGGTCCAGCTGCTGAGCCCCCAGGCCGCGCTGGTGCCCAGCGCGACCAGCACATCCATGCTGGCAGTTCCGGCCCGCAGGGCTCGCCAGGCCGCCCGATAAAAGCGTGCGCCTGCGATGAACTGGACCGGGGTGGCGAGCAGCCACTGCAGCTCGCCCGCCGGCATGGGTGCGATGCCCAGGGTTTCCAGGATCATGCCTGCCACGAGCGGCGCAGCCAGGATCAGCGCCAGCGCGAGCTCGACGCGCTCGCGGTCAAGCCTGGGCGGTGCGGCCGGCACCGAGGGCCCGGTGCGCTCATGCAGCCGCGCCCCATAGCCCGCGCGGGTGACGGCTGCGATCAGCTCGCTTGCCCGCACGGCCTGCGGCGCATGATCGATTCGCGCGGTCTCGGTTGCGAGATTGACGGCAACCGAGTCCACGCCTGCGATGCGGCCCAACACCTTTTCGATACGGCCCGTGCAGGCTGCACAGGTCATCCCTTCGATGTCGAGCTCGGTGTGGCGGGGGGCGCCCGATGGGGGCAGAGGCGGGGCGGGCATGTGGGACAATGATCCTCGATCCGGCTTGCAACAGGAGGGTTTCAGTATGCACCGCTTCAATGTCGAAGGCATGAGCTGCAGCCACTGCGTGGCCGCGGTCACGCGCGAGATTGTCAAGGCCGACGCGGTCGCGCGCGTGCAGGTCGATCTGGCGGCCGGCAGAGTCGAGGTCGAGTCGGCGCTGTCTGACGAGCAGCTGATCACGCTCATCGAGGAGGCCGGCTACGCCGCGCGCCCCGCCGACCTGCCTTCAGAGGCTGGACGACAGGGCGTCTGAACAAGCGTTCAGTCCGACTGAACCCTGATTCAGTCGGGGAGACACTTCACTGAATGGTGATCTTGCGTGCCGACGGCGCGGTCTGCTTGGGCAGGGTGAGTGTGAGAATGCCCTGCTCGAAACGCGCACTGGCCTGCTTGTCATCGATTTCGGTTGCGAGCGCAAAGCTGCGTGCGAGCTGACCGTAAAAGCGTTCGCTGCGCAGCACCCGCTCGCTTTCGGGCTTGTCGACCGCCTCACGTTTGACCTCGGCGCTGATCGAGACGCGATTGCCATCGATCTGCACCTGGATATCGTCCTTGCGCACGCCGGGCAGCTCGGCCTGGACCTGATAGGCACTGGTGTATTCGCGCACTTCGATCCTGATCTCGAGCGCCTCGGGAGCGCTTGCGCGGGCAGGCGTGAGGAGGCCTCTGAACAGCTCGGGGAAAACTTCAGCAAATGGGTCGTACACAGACAGTCGTGCCATGGTGATTGCTCCTGTTGGGCTGCGATGCGGTGCATCGACTATGGTCCTCAAATAATGTCGCCGCTACCCGCGTTCAAGTCCTTCGCCACACCAATTAGAGTGCATCGCGTTTTTTGCGTGCGGATTTGATTTCGCGCAATCGCCGCGGCGCCATGGCGCATTGTCCGCACGCCCTGTGTTGGGACCCCGCACATGAGCGACAATCGCGGGTCAGTTTTCATTGCAAATGGAAAGGATCCCGATGTTCCCGATGCTCAAGGCCTTGCGCGTGATCGAGGCCGCGTCATTCGTCGCCGCGCCAAGCGCCGCGCTCCATCTTGCCCAGCTCGGTGCGAGGGTGATCCGTATCGATCCGATCGGAGGCGGTATGGATTCGGCCCGGTGGCCGCGCGCCGCAAGTGGGGAGAGCCTCTATTGGCAGGGCCTGAACAAGGGCAAGGAGTCGGTCGCGATCGATCTTGCCCGACCCGAGGGGCGTGAGCTCGCGCAGGCGCTCGTGACAGCACCCGGCGAGTGCGCCGGACTGTTCGTCACCAACTACCCCCAACAAGGTTTTTTCGGCCACGCCGTACTCGCCCAGCGCCGCCCGGATCTGATCACCGTGCGCGTGCAGGGCTGGGCCGACGGTCGCTCGGCAGTCGATTACACGATCAATGCGGTGACGGGTCTGCCGCTTATGACCGGTCCGGCTGCGACCACCGGACCGGTCAACCATGTGCTCCCGGCCTGGGATCTGCTCACGGGCGCGCTCGCTGCGACCCAGCTGCTCGCTGCAGAGCGTTATCGCGGTGAGTCGGGACAGGGGCAGGAGATTCTTGTGCCCCTCTCTTCGGTTGCCTTCGGCGCGCTGGGCGCGCTGGGACAGCTGGCTGAGGTCGAGCTCGGTGGCGCCGATCGGCCACGCACGGGCAACCATCTGTACGGAGCCTTTGGTCGCGATTACGGCTGCGCCGATGGCCGGCGGATCATGATGGTCGCGATCACGCGCCGCCAGTGGCAGGGCGTGGTCCGCGCCCTCGCGCTCACCGAGCAGATGGCAGCGCTCGAGGCCCGTCTTGGCGTGGATTTTTCCGCCGATGAAGGGCTGCGCCACACCTATCGCGAGGCGATCGATCCCCTGGTCGAGGCCGCCGTGGCGGCGGTGGGCTCAGACGAGCTTGCCGCCAAGCTTGATGCGAACGATGTGCTCTGGGCCCCCTACCGCCTGCTGTCCGAGGCGATGGCGGTCGAGCCCGAGCTCGCCGAGACCCATCCCATGATGGCGCGCATCCGTCACCCCGGCGGACTCGAATACCGCACCCCCGGCAGCCCGGTCCAGAGTTCGCTCCTGGCGCGCGAATCGCCGAGGGCGGCGCCTGTCATGGGCGAGCACACCGCGCCGGTGCTGGCCGAAGTGCTGGGGCTCACCGATGCGCAACTCGGCCGCCTGATCGATCAGAAACTGATCGCGCCCGCCCCCACCCGATGACCCTGGAGACGCTCGCCATGTTTGACGATTCCCGCCCCGCCGTTCTGGAGGCCCAGGCGACACTGGACCGCGCGGCTGCGCTCGCGCCTCTCCTCGCCGATTATCTGAACGCACTGCGCGAGACCGTACGGGCCCGCTTTTGTGCGGCCAACGGTGCGGTCGATACCGCGCGACTCGATGCCGGCCAGCGCGCACTTCATGCATTTGCCTGGACCACGACGGTCGTCCAGGCTGTGCTCGAGCTTGGGCGATGGGCGCACGAGCTGGCTGCGCGGGGCGCGCTGGGCGCGCTCGAGCAGCATGTCGTTGCGATCGGGCAGTCGGAGTACCTGAGTCAGATCATCGGGGGCATTCCGATGAGTGCGCAGGAATTTGCTCGGCCGGCCGACATGGGCGCGCAGACGCTTGCCGCGGGCTTTGCGGCCGCACCCGCCGTACAGGCGGCGATCGCCGCGGGTGCGGGTCCGTCGGTGCGGCTTGCGCTTTACCGGCAGATCGCAGAAGGCGCATCGGTTGACGAGTCGTTGGGTGATGAGACCCTCGACCTGATGCGCGCCCATACGCGTCGGTTTACCCGCGATAGGGTGCGGCCCCATGCCCACCGCTGGCACCTGGAAGACCGCCTGATCCCCGATTCGATCATCGCCGAGATGGCCGAGCTCGGGGTCTTTGGCATCACGATTGCGCCTGAGTACGGTGGACAAGGCCTGGGCAAGCTCGCGATGTGCGTGGTCTCGGAGGAGCTCTCCAGGGGCTGGATCGGTGTGGGCTCGCTGGGTACCCGATCCGAGATCGCCGGTGAATTGATCGCGGCATCCGGCACGCCCGAGCAGAAGTCGCGCTGGCTGCCGGGCATTGCCGACGGCTCGATCCTGCCGTGTGCGGTCTTTACCGAGCCCGATACCGGTTCTGATCTCGCCCATCTGAAGACCCGGGCCGAGCAGGGACCGGATGGCCGCTGGCGGGTGACGGGCGCGAAGACCTGGACGACAC
>JBIKTA010000550.1:0-2616 GCA_044348315.1 Burkholderiaceae bacterium
TGATCGCGATGATGACGTTCTGCAGGCTCGCCCCGGTGAGCGCGATCATGGCAACGGCAAGCAAGATCGCGGGAATCGCCATCATTGCGTCCATCACCCTCATCGCGATCCCGTCGAACAGGCGATTAAAGCCCGCAAGCAATCCGATCACAAGGCCCACCGCACTCGCGAGACAGGCGACGCTCAAGCCCACAATCAGTGAGATTCGCGCACCGTAAAGCGTACGGCTGTAAAGGTCTCGCCCCACCATGTCGGAACCGAACCAGGCCGCACTGCTCGGCGGCTTGAGCCTCGAAAGCGGCGAGATGGCCTGGGGATCGACCGTCCAGAGCCAAGGTGCGAGGATCGCTCCCACCATGAGCAACAGGAGCACCAGCGCGCCGCTTGCAATCGCGGGATGGCGGAGCAGAAGAAGCGCGCTCATCCTTTCACCCTGGGATCAAACAAGGCGTAGCTGAGATCAACCAGAAGATTCACAAGCACATAGACCGCCGAAAACACCAGGACCACACCCTGAATCACCGGATAGTCACGCCGCAGGATCGCGTCGACCGTCAATCGGCCCACGCCGGGAATGTTGAACACCGTTTCGGTGACGACCACGCCACTGATCAGCATGCCGAACCCGATTCCGATCACCGTCACGATCGGAATCGCGGCGTTCTTGAGCGCATGTCTGAAAACGATCCGGAGTGTACCCAGCCCCTTGGCCTGGGCCGTTCGCATGTAGTCCTGTCCGAGTACCTCGAGCATCGCGCTACGCGTCACCCGGGCAATCAGGGCGGCATAGACCAGCCCAAGCGCGAGCGCAGGCAGTACCAGAAACCGGAGAAAGGGCAACAGCCCCTCTTCGAGCGGCGCATAGCCCTGAACCGGCAGCCAGCGCAGTTTCACCGAGAAGAAGAAGATCAGCAGATAGCCAAGCACGTAGACCGGCATTGAGAAACCGATCACCGCAAAGCCCATCGCAAACCGGTCAGCCAATCGACCCGCGGCCCACGCTGCGAGGATACCGAGCGGCAGGGCGATGGCGATCGCAATGACGATGGCCAGAACCGACAGGGCAATGCTGGGCCCCGCCCGCTGAAGGATGAGTTCTGATACCGATCGACCGAAAAAGATCGACTCGCCGAGATCGCCGCGAAGCACGTTCAGCGACCACTCTGTCAGTCGGACAAGAAAGGGCCGATCAAGGCCAAGAGCCGCGCGGACGCGATCGACCTCCTCAGGCGTTGCCGTATCGCCCGCCAGCACGAAGGCGGGGTCGCCTGGGCTCAGGTGCAGCAGAGCAAAAACGATGACCGCCACAACCACCATGACCGGGATGGTCGCGAGCACACGCGCAAGGAGATGACGCATCGTTCAGTCTGCAGCTGAACGATGATTCAGTGCTTCGGCAAAGCGGCGCAGACGCGGATCATCGAAACCCTGCGCCTCCAAGGCTCTCCAGGTATTGATGGCGTAGTCACGGTTGGGTCCACGCGCGCCCTCGCAACAGGCGAGCCGTCGCAACACTTCGTCATCGGTCAGGCGGTCATACCCAGGGCTGGACCGATCGGCTACGAAGGCCAGCGCCTCGACGGACGTACCGCTTGTGAGCTCGACCCGTAGGATCCTGGGCTTGTATACCCGCTCGATGGCACTGGGCATCTCGCGGGCGAAAAGCGCCTCGAGCGCCTGGCCACGCGTCTGCGCGCGCAGCCGATAGGCAAGCCCGACGCAGGTGCCGCCGCGATCGAGCCCCAGCACGACCCCGGGCCGCTCGGGCGTGCCACGGTAGCGTGTGGAACGAATGCAGAAAGCGCGGTGGTAGCCGGACAAGCGCGCGCGCTCACTGTGCTCATGATCAAACTCGGGATTCCAGATCAGGGAGCCGTAGGCGAACACCCAGTCGGTGGCGACGTTGGCAGAACACGCAATGGATGGGGGAACCATGGGAACTGAATTCTAGTGACTAGACATCAGGAAACTTCAATCAGCCCAGGCCCTGCAGGGACAAGCCGGGACGCCATCTGGGCTTACCAAAGCGTTACTCGAGTTTACTGTACGATTAGATCGATATCATCCATATGACTTTGCAGAGCGTACAAATGGATCGACTGACCGCCTTCTTCGAACGATTCCCGGCCCAAGTCCAGGTGCTGCTCGCAGGGACGCCTCCGGAGCGCCTGGAGATCGAAGCCGATCCCTCGTGTGGCCACATCCATTGCCTGCGCAGCGGCAGGCTCGAAGTCGTCTCGGGCGGGCAAACGATCGCTCGGATCGACCAGCCGGCGATCATTTTTTCCCCGCGCGGCCAGGCGCACGCGATGCGGGCAGGGCCCGACACCGAGTTGCTCAGCGCCCGCTTCGAATTCGGGCAGATATTCGGCAATCCCTTGACCCTGATCGAACCGCGGATTGTTGTCGTCACGATGGCCTCGGCCGACGATCTTCGGGTCGCCTTCAAACTGATCGAAGAAGAAGCGTTTTCAGATCGTTGCGGACGGCACTTTGCGGTCGATCGGCTGCTGCAGTATTTTCTGCTGATCGTTTTCCGGCATCTCATCCGGACCGAGGCCCTATCAATCGGCGTGACGAAAGCGCTCGCCGACCCACGCCTATTGAAGGCTCTCA
>JBIKTA010000062.1:0-8734 GCA_044348315.1 Burkholderiaceae bacterium
GCGAGCGCCCACTTACCGCGCTCATAGCGCCTCGTTAGGCAGTCGTTCTTCGAGCGCAAAGAGCGACTCGATTGATTCGCGCCTGCGAATCAGCCAGTGTCGATCACCGTCGACCAGCACCTCGGGGGCGCGCGGGCGGCTGTTGTAGTTGGAGCTCATGCTCATGCCGTAGGCCCCGGCTGACATGATCGCAAGGAGATCGCCCGAGCCCAGCGCGAGACTGCGCCCGAGCGCGAGCCAGTCTCCCGATTCGCAGACGGGTCCGACAACGTCGTAGGGGAGAGGCTCGCTCGAGCGGGGAGTTACCGGCAGCACCTCATGCCAGGCCTGGTAGAGCGCCGGGCGCATCAGGTCGTTCATGGCACCGTCAACGATGGCGAAGCGCCGGTCACCGTTTTGCTTGAGGTACTCGACGCGGGTGAGCAGCACGCCTGCGTTGCCGACCATGGAGCGGCCGAATTCGAACATCAGCTCGTACTGCGCGCCGTGAGGGTGCCGCGCCATGCGCTCGAACACCGCCGTGAGCAGCGCGGCGCGTGCCGGGGGCGTCTCATCCTGGTAACGGATGCCCAGCCCGCCGCCCAGGTCGATGTGGTGGAGCTCGATGCCCTGCTCGTGCAGCAGGTCGACCAGCTCGAGCACCTTGTCGAGCGCGGCCAAAAAAGGGTCGAGCGTCGTGATCTGCGAGCCGATGTGGCAGTCAATACCGGTCACCCGCAGGTGGGGGAGCGAGACCGCGCGCCGGTAGGCCGCGAGCGCGTTCTCGTGCGCGATACCGAACTTGTTTTCGCGCAAGCCCGTCGAGATGTAGGGGTGGGTACCGGCGTCGACGTCGGGATTGACCCGAAGGGAAACCGGCGCGCGAACGCCCATTGCACCCGCCAGCTCGTTCAAACGTTCGAGTTCGGCCTCGGACTCGACGTTGAAGCAGCGAACGCCCGCAGTCAGCGCCTCACGGATCTCGGCCGCGCTCTTGCCCACGCCAGAAAAGACCGTGCGTGAGGGGTCGCCCCCCGCCGCGATCACACGGCGCAACTCGCCCGCCGAAACGATGTCAAAGCCCGCGCCCTTGCGGGCAAGCAGATCGATCAGCGCGAGGTTGGAGTTGGCCTTGAGCGCATAGCAGACGAGTACGCGCTGACCTGCACAGGCGCTACTGAATTCGGTCCAGGCCTCGACAATCGCGCGCTTCGAGTAGACGTAGCAAGGCGTGCCGTATTGGGTGGCGAGGCGCTCGAGCGGCACGTCTTCGATGTGAAGCTGGCCATTACGGTAGGCAAAGGGGCTCATCGTGGCGGGGTCGTGGTGGGTGGTGAAGACGGTCCGGAGTCTGTAGTGGCCGGCTGGCGCGGGCGACGTCTCGGTGAAGGAGGTGGGACCAGGGTGAGCGGACCCTTGGTGCCGCATGCGCTCAACCCCGGCAGGGTCACCGCAAGGGCGGCTAGAATCACGCTCCTTCGAACACGTCTCCCGGTCTTCATCGAGGTCAGTCTACCATGGGTGATCAGGCATTCCTGGCGCTTGCCGAGCAAACGCTCGCGCGAATCGAGGACGCGCTCGACGCGACGGCTATCGACGTCGATCTGGGCCGTTCGGGGGCTGTCTTGCAGATCGAATTTGATGACGGCTCGAAGATCATCGTGAACATTCAGAGTCCGATGCGCGAGATCTGGGTCGCTACCCGCTCCGGAGGCTATCACTTCCGAGAGGACGCGGGTCAGTGGCGCGGCACCCGAGGCGAGGGGGAGTTGTACGCCTGTCTTTCCAGGTGGGTGAGCGAACAGGGCGGGCAGCCGGTGCTGTTGTCGGCCCCCTGAGCGGCCGGCGGCGCCCAACTGTCTATCGAATCAGGCTGCTCGGCGCGGGCTGGGACGATGCGTTCGCTGGGAGCGTCCCGGCATAGTAGAAATCGCCGTCGATGCCTTCGAGTCCGGGCGGCGGGCGCCGCGGACTTTCAGGCACCCCCTGAAGCGCACGCTGCATGTATTCCATCCAGATGGGCAGGGCCAGCCCACCGCCCGTTTCGCGCTCACCCAGGCGGCGGGGCTGGTCGTAGCCGACCCAGACCACGGCCGCTACCCGGGGGTGATACCCGGCAAACCAGGCGTCGTGAGCGTCGTTGGTCGTGCCCGTCTTGCCCGCGAGGTCCTTGCGCTTGAGGGCCTGGGCGCGAGCACCTGTCCCGGTCTCGATCACGCTCATGAGGAGGCTGTCGACCATGAAGGCATTGCGTGTGTCGATCGCCCGGCGGGTTTCGTCGCCTGCGCGCATGGGGCGGGCTTGTGCCAGGGTTCGACCTTGGCCGTCGGTGATGTGGCTGATCAGGTAGGGCTCCACGCGATAGCCGCCGTTTGCAATCACCGAATAGGCCCCCGCCATCTGCCAGGGTGTGGTCGAGCCTGCGCCGAGCGCCATGGTCAGAAAGGCTGGGTGACGTTCGCGATCGAACCCGAAGCGAGCGATGTGCTGTTGAGCGAAGTCCGGACCGATCGCGTCGAGAAGCCGGATCGACACCATGTTCTTCGATCGTGCCATGGCCTCGCGCAGGCTCATGGGCCCCTCGAAGCGGTTGTCGTAATTGCGCGGTTCCCAAAGTTGGTTACCCGTGAATTTGGGGTCGATTCGGATTGGAGCGTCATTCAGAACTGATCCGGTCATGAAGCCTTTGTCGAAGGCGGCTGAAAAAATGAAGGGCTTGAAGCTCGAGCCGGGTTGACGCCAGGCCTGGGTGACGCGGTTGAATTTGTTGCGTCCATAGTCAAAGCCACCGACCATGGCCCGAACGGCGCCGTCTTCGGGGCTGACCGCGACCAGTGCCGCTTCGACTTCAGGCAGTTGGGTGATCGCAAACTGTCCAGGCTTGGTCTCGCTGATTCGGATCACTGCGCCCCGGCGCAACCGTCGGGCGGCTGTTGCCGATTCGCCGAGTGAGCCCGAGGCAAAGCGGAGCCCCTCGCCGCGAATCGTGATCGGATTGGGGCCCCCGTTTGAGACGACCACCCGATCTGTCGAGGCCTGAAGCACGACAGCGGCACTGAACCCCTCGACGTCCTCCGCGTCGTCAATCGCGTCCGTGATCTGCTCGCGCGCACGCGCCGCATTCGTGGAAAGCTCGATGAAAGACTCGGGCCCACGATAACCATAACGTCGGTCGTATTCGAGCACGCCCTTGCGCAGCGCCTCATTGGCCGCGCGCTGCTCGGCAGCGTTGATCGTCGTGTGCACCACGATACCGGCGCTGTAGGTGTCCTGCTTGAAGATCTCCCACGCAGCCTGTCGTGCGGCTTCTGCCACGTAGGGCGCGAGTGTGAACTTCTCGGCGCGCTGACTGGCGAGCTTGAGTGGCTCATTGAGTGCAGCTTGATAGTCGGACTCGGAAAGAAAGCCGATCTCCCTCATGCGTCTAAGAATGTAGCGCTGCCGTTCGGTCGCGCGTCGCGGGTTGACGAAGGGGTTGAAGCGCGAGGGTGCCTTGGGGAGCCCGGCAAGCATTGCCGCCTCGGCGGCCGAGACCGCAGCCAGGGGTTTGCCGAAGTAAGTTTGCGCGGCGGCGGCAAATCCGTAGGCGCGCTTGCCGAGGAAGATCTGATTGATGTAGAGCTCGAGGATCTGCTCTTTTGAAAGCGTGTCCTCGATGCGGAGCGCGATCAGGATCTCGACCAGTTTTCTTGTGTAGGTGCGTTCGGGGGACAGAAAGAACTCGCGCGCGAGTTGCATGGTGATGGTCGATGCGCCCTGCTCGGTGCCGCCCGAGGCGAGGTTGGCGAGTGCGGCGCGGGCCACGCCGACCAGATCAATCCCGACGTGATCGAAAAACCGAGAATCCTCGGCGGCGACGATGGCGTGCTTCAACAGGTCCGGGACCTCGGCGATCGGCACGAAGGTGCGTCGTTCTTCGCCGTACTCGCCGATCATCACGCCATCGGCGCTCAGCACACGCAGCGGGATTCTGGGCTTGTACTCGATCAGTGCATCGAGCGGCGGCAAGCGGTCGTTGATCAACAGCGTCGCGAGCGCCGCCAGGGCAAGCCCGATCGCCACGAGCAGGGGCGGTAACGCAAGCAGCGTTACAACGATCCTGCGCCAGCGGCTGCGGCGTCGGTCGGGCGGTGCGTCTGGGGATTTCGGGGAGCCGGCCATGCACGGGGCGCACGAAGCGGGGAATCCTGATTGAGGGCGTTTCATTATACGGGCCGCTTTTCTGCTTTAATCCGACCGGTGCGCAATCTGATACTCATTGGGATGATGGGCTGCGGAAAGTCGACCGTCGGGCGCAAGCTCGCGGCCGCGCTTGGCCGTCCGTTCGTGGATGCCGATGTGGAGCTCGTCCGGCGTTGTGGGGTGCCCATCGCGACCATCTTCGAGCTCGAGGGCGAGCCCGGGTTTCGAAGGCGGGAGGCGGCACTCATCGCCGAGCTCGTCCAGCCGGCTTCGATCGTGCTCGCAACCGGCGGCGGCGCGGTGATCGACCCGCAGAGCCGGCGCCTGATGCGCGAGCACGCTCATGTGGTCTTCCTTGAGGCAAGCGTGGCCGATCTCTGGCAGCGCCTGCGTCGCGATCAGAGCCGTCCGCTCCTCGCAACGCCCGACCCCCGGGGGCGGATCGAGGTCTTGCTCACGCAGCGGGAGCCCTGGTACCGCGAGGTTGCGCATCAGACGGTCGTCACGGGACGTCAGCCGGTCAGCCGCACGGTGGCACAGATCCTGGCCGAGCTGCCAGCCGATCTGCGGTCTGACGAATCGAACGGGGGCCCGGACAAGCCGCACCCCGCACAGTCTGATCAATCGGAGCCCACTTGAAGCCTGAACGAATCGAGGTCGTCCTTGGCGAGCGCAGTTATCCGATCCTGATCGGCCCGGGTCTGTCCTCGGGGCATCCCGAGCTCGAGTCCCTGGTCAAGGGCCGACAGGTGGCGGTCGTCACCAACGATCGGGTGGCCGCCCTGCACGGCGGGCGCCTTGGCCCTGCGCTCTCGTCTGCCGCGCAGCGCATCGAGATTCGCCTGCCCGAGGGTGAGGATCACAAGAACTGGACTTCGCTTGACCGGATCTTCGAGGCGCTGCTGGCGGCGCGTTTCGATCGACGCGCGCTGATCGTAGCCTTTGGTGGGGGTGTGGTGGGCGATGTCGCAGGCTTTGCCGCTGCGATCTATCAGCGGGGAATCGATTTCGTGCAGGTGCCGACGACGCTTCTCGCCCAGGTCGATTCCTCGGTCGGCGGCAAGACCGCGATCAATCACAGTCTGGGCAAGAACATGGTCGGTGCTTTTCACCAGCCACGGCTGGTGCTGGCCGATACCGATACGCTCGCCACCTTGCCGCCCCGGGAGATCTCGGCAGGGCTTGCGGAAATGATCAAGCACGGCGCGATAGCCGATCTCGAGTACCTCGATTCGCTCGAGCGCGATATGTCGGCGCTGCGCGCCTGCGAGCCGGCTGTGCTTGCGCGCGCGGTGCGCCGTTCCTGCGAGATCAAGGCCCAGGTGGTTGCGGCCGACGAGCGTGAGAGCGATGTGCGCGCAATCCTCAATTTTGGTCATACCTTCGGGCATGCGGTCGAGGCCGGTGCCGGCTATGGCCGCTGGCTGCACGGGGAGGCGGTCGGTTGCGGGATGGTGATGGCGGCCGATCTCTCGCATCGGCTGGGCATGATCGAGCGGGGTTTCGTCGACCGTCTGATCGCCTTGATTGCGGCCGCGGGCCTTCCCGTCCGGGGGCCCGACTGGGTGCCCGCGCAGTACCTGCAATGGATGAGTGCCGACAAGAAGGCTGACCAGGGCAGGCCACGTTTCATTCTGCTGGATTCGCCTGGGCATGCCGTTCTCAGAAAGGTGCCCGACGAGGCGCTCGAGGCGACGCTCAGGGCCTGTTCCGGCGGCCCATCCGGCATTTCCTGAGCGCGACACCGTGTTCTGCTCGTGCAGTGCAGCGAGCGCGATATACTGCAAAGTTCGCGTGCAAATAACCCGGTTATTGCTGCGATGCACGATGGGCGCTGTCCGTCCGGCTCCGGTTCCGGTCGCGGTTGATCGAAGTCTCTTCCGATTCGGTCCCGCCGGGTGAGGGCAGGCGGGCCGCTGATTGCCCGGAGTTCGGTGGGTCGAGCACTGCTGTGGTTTTTCGGCCAACCGTCTGCATCGGGCGGATGTCCGGGTCGAAGGCATGTTTTCCGGTTGACTTGCGGTGGCCCGATCGGGGGCGCGCTCAGGCGCGTCGCCTCAGAGGGGCCGCTTGCATGTCAGCGCAATGCGTGTGCGAGATTGCGGAGACCCTGATGAGCGTTTCGAATGCATCCCACGATGGGGCGGCCGTACAGGCTTTACCCGGTTCTCACACTGAGCGCGCGGGCCTTTATGACCCGGCTCACGAGCACGACGCATGCGGCGTTGGCTTCGTGGCTCACATCAAGGGCAAGAAGAGTCATCGCATCATCGAGCAGGGCTCGCAGATCCTTTGCAACCTCGACCATCGGGGCGCAGTGGGTGCCGATCCCCTGATGGGTGATGGTGCGGGCATGCTGATCCAGATTCCGGATCAGTTTTTCAGGGAGGAGATGGGCGCTCGCGGGGTGAAACTGCCGCCCGCGGGTGAGTACGGCGTGGGGATGGTGTTCCTGCCGAAGGAGCATGCCTCGAGGCTTGCCTGCGAGCAGGAAATGGAGCGTGCGATCCGTGCCGAGGGCCAGATTCTGTTGGGCTGGCGGGACGTGCCGGTCGATCGCGACATGCCGATGTCGCCCACCGTGCGGGCGAAGGAACCGGTGATCCGCCAGGTGTTCATCGGCCGTGGGCCTGACGTGATGGTCACCGATGCGCTCGAGCGCAAGCTCTATGTGATCAGGAAGACCGCGAGCCATGCGATCCAGAAGCTGCATCTGAAACATGGGCATGAGTATTTCGTGCCTTCGATGTCGGCGCGCACCATCGTCTACAAGGGCCTGCTGCTCTGCAATCAGGTTGTCCAGTACTACTGCGATCTGCGCGATCCCCGCGTGGTGTCGGCCTTTGCGCTGGTGCATCAGCGGTTTTCGACCAATACCTTCCCTGAGTGGCCGCTTGCCCACCCGTATCGCATGGTGGCGCACAATGGCGAGATCAACACCGTCAAGGGCAACTACAACTGGCTGCGTGCCCGTGAAGGCGTGATGCGATCTGCGGTGCTGGCAGAGGACCTCGCAAAGCTCTATCCGATCGTCTACCCGGGGCAGTCCGATACCGCCACGTTCGACAACTGCCTCGAATTGCTGGTGATGGCGGGCTACCCGATCGCCCAGGCCATGATGATGATGATTCCTGAGGCCTGGGAACAGCACACGCTGATGGATCCCAAACGTCGCGCGTTCTACGAATTTCATGCGGCGATGATGGAGCCCTGGGATGGGCCGGCCGCGATCGCGTTCACGGATGGTCGCCAGATCGGTGCCACGCTCGATCGCAATGGCTTGCGGCCGGCGCGTTACTGCATCACCGATGACGACATGGTGATCATGGGCTCGGAAGCCGGTGTGTTGCCGATTCCCGAGAGCCGGATCATGAAGAAGTGGCGACTCCAGCCCGGCAAGATGTTCCTGATCGACCTTGAGCAGGGGCGCATCATCGACGATGCCGAGCTGAAGGCGCAGCTGGCCAATTCGAAGCCTTATCGTGAGTGGATCGAGGCGATTCGCATCCGACTCGAGGCGCTCGAAGTCCCGGCACAGGCGCTCGAGGCCGATCGCAAGGCGCTCGCGCCGGCTGCGCCGCTCCTCGATCGGCAGCAGGCCTTCGGCTACACGCAGGAGGATCTCAAGTTCCTGATGACGCCGATGGCCGTTTCAGGCGAAGAGGCGGTGGGCTCGATGGGCAACGACTCGCCGCTTGCGGTCCTGTCGTCGCGCGACAAGCCGCTCTACAACTATTTCAAGCAGTTGTTTGCCCAGGTCACCAATCCGCCCATCGACCCGATCCGTGAGCAGATGGTGATGTCGCTCGTGTCCTTTGTCGGGCCGCGTCCGAATCTGCTCGACCTCAACAACATCAATCCCCCGATCCGTCTGGAGCTGTCCCAGCCCGTCCTCGATTTCGAAGCGATGGCGCGGATGCGTCATATCGACCGCTTCACCGGCAACAAGTTCCGTTCGTACGAGATCGATGTCTGTTATCCGGTCGCTTGGGGAGCCGAGGGGGTCGAGGCCCGACTGGCTTCGATTGCGGCTGAGGCCGAGGACGCGGTGCGCTCGGGCTACAACATCCTGATCGTCTCGGATCGCAAGGTCTGCGCCGGACAGGTTGCGATACCGGCGCTGCTCGCCACCAGCGCGGTGCACCAGCACCTGATCAATCGGGGCTTGCGAACCTCGACCGGTCTGGTCGTTGAGACGGGCTCGGCCCGGGAGGTCCATCACTTCGCCTTGCTTGCGGGCTATGGCGCCGAGGCGATCCATCCAAATGTCGCGCTTGAGACGCTTGCTTCGCTTGCGCCCACGCTCGGCGGCGGGCTGTCTGCAGACAAGGCCATCGGTTATTTCATCAAGGCGGTCGGCAAGGGTCTGATGAAGGTGATGTCCAAGATGGGCATTTCCACCTACATGAGCTATTGCGGCGCCCAGATTTTCGAGGCGATCGGTCTGTCGAATGAGGTCATCGACCGTTACTTCGGCGGAACGCCCAGCAACGTGGGCGGCATCGGCGTTTTCGAGATTGCCGAAGAGGCGCTGCGCCTGCATCGGGCGGCCTTTGGCGCCGATCCGGTCTTG
>JBIKTA010000552.1:0-2614 GCA_044348315.1 Burkholderiaceae bacterium
CGACCTTTGACAAGAGGATGCGGTGATCGAGATCGGCCTCGGTTGCATGGATCAACCTAACGGTGATGTGCTCTGGGGCCACGAAGTCGGGCGAATCGCTCGTGAGCCTGAGTTGCGCCAGATTGCGCAGGACATCGACCTCCCAACGAGCGCCGAGCCCCATTCGTCTGGCTTCGGCGTCGCGGGCAAAGGTCTGGTTGATCGCCCGGCCCTCCCGATAATAGTCATCGACCACAAGGGAGCTGTTCGTGGTGAGCGCAAGCCAGAGCGTGACGATTCCGCCAATCACAGCCGCGAGCGGTGCGATCATCAGGAGCCAAGGCTCGCGGTGGCGGTACCAAGCCGTGGCCGGTTTGAGTGCGGTCATCTCGAGCGCTCCTAGCGTGGCACAAAGAAAGTGGAATGCGTGACGACCCGCTCATCAGGAGCGTCCATCGCTTCGATTTCGAACCGTAGCTTGTTTGATCCGGTCTGGCCCTGGCCGGGTTCGGCACGTACCCGGATCGGCACCATGCGAACGCCCGTAGGCCCGACCTCGAATTCAGACTCACCCGCCATGCTTGCCGTCTCGAGCCCGGCGACTGTGATGCGAAACCGCCGTGCCTGCTCCTTGGAATTGATGAGCTGAAGGCTGTAGCTGTTTTCGATCAGTCCGTCCTCGACAATTCGGCCCAGGATGCGGTCCCGGATGATGTCAGCCTTGAACGGCGTGCGCAGTGCGAGAGAAGTGGCGAGCGCCCCCACGATGGAAAGCAGGATCGCCGAATAAATCAGGACCCGTGGCCGGAAGACCCGCCGCCACATGCTTGCCTTGTCCAGACGCTGTTCGATCGCGTGGGTCGTGCTGTAGCGGATCAGGCCGCGCGGATAGGCCATCTTGTCCATCACCTGATTGCAGCCGTCGATACAGGCTGCGCAGCCAATGCATTCGTACTGCAAGCCCTTGCGGATGTCGATGCCGGTGGGGCAAACCTCTACGCAGATCCCGCAGTCGATACAGTCGCCCAGGCCAGCCGAGCGGGGATCGGTCTTGCGCGCGCGTGAGCCGCGTGGCTCCCCGCGTGCCGCATCGTAGGTGATGATCAGCGTGTCCTTGTCGAACATGGCGCTCTGGAATCGCGCGTACGGGCACATGTATTTGCAGACTTGCTCGCGCATGAAGCCCGCGTTGCCCCAGGTGGCAAACGAGTAAAACAGAACCCAAAAAGTCTCCCACGGGCCCATATCAAATCGCGCAAGCGACCCTGGGAGTTCGCGGATGGGCGTGAAATAGCCCACGAAGCTGATGCCGGTCCAGAGCGCGATCAGGATCCAGACTGTGTGCTTGGCGCCCAGCCTCGCGAGTTTCTCCACGCTCATGGCCGAGCGCTCGAGCTTCAATCGTGCATTGCGGTCGCCCTCGATCTTGCGTTCCACCCACATGAAGATCTCGGTGTAGACCGTTTGCGGGCAGGCGTAGCCGCACCATAGCCGTCCTGCGACCGCTGTGAACAGGAAGAGCGACAGCGCCGAGATGATCAGCAAACCCGTCAGGTAAATGAAGTCCTGCGGGTAGAGCACCAGGCCAAAGAGGAAAAATCGCCGCTCTTCGAGCGCGAAGAGCACGGCTGGCCGATCGCCCCAGCTGAGCCAGGGCAGTCCATAGAACAGGATCTGTGTGGCCCAGATCAGCGTCCACCGCCAGCCGGCAAACCAGCCCGACACCGCGCGCGGATGGATCTTGCGGCGAACCTCGAAGAGCGCCTGTTCGGTCGCGGCCGCGCCCGTGTCGGCTACGGCCTTTGCGCGCGGTGCCTGTGAGCGCATCACTTCACTGCTGGACCGGGGCTGTTCGACAGTCCCCAGACGTAAGCGGCGAGCACATGCACCTTGCCCTCACCGAGTGAGTCTTTGAAGGCCGGCATCACCCCCGCGCGCCCCTTGTTGATCGCTTCGAGCACAGCGCTGACGCCGCCGCCATAGAGCCAGATTCGGTCGGCGAGATTGGGCGCGCCGAGCGCGGTGTTGCCGCGCCCTTCCGCACCGTGGCAGGCCGCGCAGACGTCGAATTTACCTTTGCCGAGTGCGGCCTTGATGGCGTCGTGGCCGCCTCCCGAGAGCGACACCACGTAGTGGGCGAGGTGCTCGACTTCGGCTGCCGAGCCGACCGCCGCCGACATCGCGGGCATCACTGCCTGGCGTCCCTCGAGGATCGTTGTCTTGATCAACGAAGGCTCGCCCCCCCATTGCCAGTCGTTGTCAGTCAAGTTGGGATAGCCTTTGGATCCTCGTGCATCGGCGCCATGGCATTGGACACAATAGGTCTGGTAGAGGCGCTCACCAATCGCCCGCCCTTGCGGGTCGGCCGTAACCTGCTTGAGATCCATCGCGAGGAATCTGGCATAAAGTGGCTCGGTGACCGCGTTGAAGCGCTTGACCTCACGCTCGTACTGCTCTACCTGCGACCACCCGAGCGAGCCCTGTCGGGCGCCGAGCCCCGGATAGAGCCAGAGATAGCCGATACTGAAGACGATGGTGATGACGAACAGCCACAGCCACCAGCGCGGCAGCGGATTGTTCAACTCCTGCAGGTCTTCGTCCCACGCGTGCCCGGTGGTGCCGACCGTCTCGCCGG